>CAZFTH010000363.1:0-1506 GCA_964521745.1 uncultured Peptostreptococcaceae bacterium | reverse complement strand
ATATCTTTACAGATTGGTTACTTCTCTTCTCTCTTTACTAATAAATGATGTATACTATATATTAAAGTGAATTCTGCCTTAAGGAGGCTATTAATTTGTGGGAATTAAAAGATATAGTATTTAATATAGGAATTTTTGATGTTATAGATATTGCTATAGTAGCATATGTATTTTATAAATTATATCAACTTATCAAAGAAACTAGAGCAGAGCAGCTAGTTAGGGGTATAGTTATTTTGTTGCTTGCAACAAAAGCAAGTGAGATAATGCAGCTTCATGTTGTGAATTGGATACTTAAAAACACTATGACAGTTGGTATGATAGCGCTTCTTATAGTTTTTCAGCCAGAACTTAGAAGAGTTTTGGAATATCTAGGAAGAACTAAGTTTATTATTAAATCTGCTATGGAGGATACAGAAAAAGTAGATGTTATTGTTGAAGAGGTAGTTCAATCTACAACTTCTCTTGCTAGACAAAAAATAGGTGCATTAATTGTATTTGAAAGAGAAACTGGTATAAATGATATAATTCAAACTGGAACTATAATGGATGCAAAAGTAACTAGACAACTTTTAATAAATATTTTTATACCGAATACACCTCTTCATGATGGAGCTGTAGTAGTAAGAGGAGGTAAGATAATGGCAGCTGGCTGTTTTTTACCTCTTACCGAAAATAAATTTTTAAATAAAGAACTTGGAACTAGACATAGAGCTGGGCTTGGTATAAGCGAGAGGTCTGACTGTATTGCTCTTATAGTTTCTGAAGAAACAGGTTTTATATCATTAGCACAAAATGGTAAACTCTATAGAGATCTTTCTGAAGAATCACTTAGAACCTTCCTTTTAAAAGGACTTAGAAAAGAAGAGGAATCTAAAGGCTTTTTCAAGAAAGGTGGAATATTTAAATGAAGAAATTATTAAATCAGAATATGAAAATGAAAATATTTGCAGTAATTTTTGCTTTTTTTATGTGGGTATATGTAATGGCTGAGGTTGATCCTATTGTTATTAGAGATTTGGATATTGTTCCAATAAATATAACAAATATGGAAGAATTAGAATTTTTAGAACTTACTCCAGAATATGAAACTGATTTAAATATTAGGGTAAGTTTAAGAGGAAGAAGGTCTTTACTGAATACACAAATTAATAAAGGTATTAAAGTTGAGGGGGCTATTTCTAACCCGAAAGAAGGTGAAAACACTCTAGTTATAGATTTAGTTGATATTAATCCAAATGTTGAATATACTTTATATCCTGCTACAAAGAAAATTAATCTTGAAAATAAGTTGGTTATAAGAAAGTCTGTATCTGTTATACAATCAGGTTCATTAGCTGATGGTTATGAAATTAAAGAAATTAAATCAAATCCCACAGGTATGTATATAGAAGGACCTAAGTCTCAAGTCAACAGTATTGTAAATTTATCAACAACGTTAGATATTTCTAATTATGATAAGGATTTTAGTAAGAAATTAAGTATTATTCCAGTAGATAAGGATAA
>CAZFTH010000362.1:0-1507 GCA_964521745.1 uncultured Peptostreptococcaceae bacterium | reverse complement strand
CTAGCAGTATAGATATCAGCATGAATATCGTATTTTTATTCATTTTTTACCTCCACGTATAATGTTTATTGTGAATCCTTACATTGTAATATTATGTATTAGACAATATATTACAAATGGATTAGGATATATTGACTACATTTTAACATAAATTATATTTATTATATATATATATAAGGAAAATTATATAACATGTATAAAAAATAATAATAAAAAAACTTCCAGTTAGATAAATCGTCTATTATAAGACCTTATCAAACTGGAAGTATAAAGTTAAATTTTGCTAGTGGTTTTATATTGTTTTTTTAGTTTATAACGAGATTGTTAATAAAGTACTCAAGCCACAAGGTTTCATCTGTAAGCTCAGGATGAAAGGACGTAACCATCATATTTTCTTGCCTTGCAGCTACTATATTTTCATCTACAGTATGAAGCACTTTTGCAGTATTTCCTATGGCTTCAATATATGGAGCTCTTATAAAAACTAGCTTTGATGGCTTGTCATCCAGTGCTTTTATATTATCTACAGTGATAAAGCTATCTAGCTGACTTCCATAGGCATTTCTTTTGACAGTGATATCCATACAGCCAAGATGAACTGTAGGGTCGTCTACTAGTTTTTTGGCTAGTAATATCATTCCTGCGCAGGTACCCCAAACAGGAAACCCAGATTCTATTTTTTCCTTTAGAGCTTGCTTCATATCAAAATCGACTAGTAGCTTTCCGATTGCAGTGCTTTCTCCACCAGGAAGAATGATGCCATCGATGCCTTCAAGCTGGTCTTTTTTTCGTATTTCTACAGCTTTATGGCCTAGCTTTTCGATATGATTTACATGCTCTATAAAAGCTCCTTGAAGAGCGAGAACTCCTATTGTTTTCATATTAATAACCTCTGTCTGCCATTATATCGTCTTTTGCTATAGAATATACATTTATACCTACCATAGCTTCGCCAAGATTTTCTGATACCTCAGCCAATATTTTAGGGTCATTGTAATTTGTTACAGCTTTTACTATGGCTGCAGCTCGCTTTCTTGGGTCTCCAGATTTAAATATTCCAGAGCCTACAAACACACCATCACAGCCTAACTGCATCATCATAGCAGCATCGGCAGGAGTGGCTACTCCACCTGCAGCAAAATTTACAACAGGAAGCTTTCCGTGCTCATGTACATAAGTCACTAGCTCTATAGGAGCCTGAAGCTCTTTGGCTGCATTCATCAGCTCTTCCTTAGTAAGTCCCTGTATACGTCTTATTTCACTGTTCATCATACGCATATGGCGAACTGCTTCAATTACATCGCCTGTTCCAGGCTCTCCTTTAGTACGAATCATAGAAGCACCTTCTCCGATTCTTCTAAGAGCTTCTCCAAGATTCTTGGCACCACATACAAAAGGCACATTAAAGGCTTTTTTATCTATGTGAAGACTAGGATCTGCTGGTGTAAGCACTTCGCTTTCATCTATGTAATCCACACTCAGAGCTTCTAAAATCTGAGCCTCTACA
>CAZFTH010000361.1:0-1508 GCA_964521745.1 uncultured Peptostreptococcaceae bacterium | reverse complement strand
ACTCGTAATAAGCTTCATCCTATTTACAGTAGTCGGTCTAGCATGAGATAGTGTGTATGCAGCTTTTTCTAGATACTCAAGCTGTTTTTCTTTGCTTTCATTTCTAATTTCATATGCTGCTAGAGCCATTCCCATGCCTGCAGCCGTATATGGTCCAGCACTTTGAGTTACCATATCTGCTATAGCCTTGGCTACCTCCTCATGCGTACTGCAGGTCACAAAGCTAATCTTGGTAGGATAAATTCTCCTATCGAGAATCTTTACCTTGCCGCCCTCATACCACGCTACATTTTCATATCTTAAAATAAACCCTAGGCCTTCATCTTTTCTAATCATATTTTTATCTCCTGATTTTCAAATCTCCAAGAATCTCTCACCATATCCGCTATATCTTTCTCAGCTCTCCATCCCAAATCGCTCATAGCTTTATTTGTATCTGCATAGCAAGTAGCTATATCTCCAGCTCTTCTTCCTACTATTTCGTAGGGAATATCGACATTATTGACTTTCATAAAAGCATTTACTAGCTCTAACACAGATGTTCCTTTTCCTGTTCCTAGATTGTATATTTCTACTCCTGATGCTAGCTTTTCTATAGCCTTTACATGACCCTTTGCAAGGTCTACTACATGAATATAGTCCCTCACTCCAGTTCCATCTACCGTGTTATAGTCATCTCCAAATATACTCAGCTTCTTAAGCTCTTTTTTTGCCACTTTAGTAATATATGGCATAAGATTATTTGGAATTCCATTAGGATTTTCTCCTATAAGTCCACTTTCATGAGCTCCTACTGGATTAAAATACCTTAAAAGGCAAACACTAAACCCTTCATTAGCATTAGCTGTATCCATCAGAATTCTTTCACTCATTGCTTTTGTCTCTCCATAGGGATTAGTTGTCCTTTTCAGTTCCATACCTTCATTTAGAGGAGACTCTTGTTCTCCATATACTGTAGCTGATGAGCTAAATACAAACTTATTAACATTATACTCTAAACACAGCTTGCTAAGAACCATAGTAGATACTAGATTATTGTAATAATATTCAAGTGGCTTGCTAACCGATTCTCCTACAGCCTTTAGTCCTGCAAAATGAATTACTCCATCAAGCTTGTAATTTAAAAATATATCTCTAACCTTTGCTTCATCAGTTACATCAATTTGAAAAAAAATTGGCATAACACCAGTTATTTCATATATCTTATCAAGCACCTCAAGCTTCGAGTTAATAAGATTGTCAGCTATCACTACCTCATGGTCATTATTAATAAGCTCTACAACAGTATGACTGCCAATAAAGCCCAGTCCACCAGTTACTAAATACTTCATATACACACTACTCCTTAAACTTCATATCATCTAATGTGATTAATTTAATATTTTTCTGCTCTATTGCGTGCTGGATAAGTTCATCAGTAAATCCAGATTTTGAAAACAAATAATACCAAGTGTTTCCTACATCTGGCATCACTTCTTTATTTAATCTAATCATTTTATCTAAGAGTT
>CAZFTH010000360.1:0-1516 GCA_964521745.1 uncultured Peptostreptococcaceae bacterium | reverse complement strand
AGTATAAAGTAGAGCACCTCATTAATTTTATAACCTTGGATATAGATGCTAAGTACACCAGCAAGAGCTATGCTTAAAAACATAGAGATTTTGACATTGACTCTAAATATTGATAGTACAAGGATTATAATAGAAGGTAAGAGCGCCAATATACTTATTTCAAAGCTTTTTACTATAGCCTTATCAATACCGCCAGAGGCCGTGTTAAGTGGAGAACTCAGTGATACTACAAAATAGAGTATCAATGAAAGTATAAACGGAAGTACTGCACTTTTTAGCATGTTTTTTATGTTTATAAAAAGCTCTGTTTCAGTAAGGTTGGCGATTAGATTGGCACTAGAGGACATAGGAGAGCACCTATCTCCAAAGTATGCTCCTGCAATTATTGCTCCAGTGGCAATATTAGTATTTACTTCGCCACTTTTTGCCATAACTATAAGAGCGAGTCCTACAGTGCTGACAGTACCAAGGGAAGTTCCAAGTAAAAAAGAAACGAGACTGCTTATTATAAATGCATAAAAAATAAAATAATTGGGGTTCATGAGGTTGATTCCATAGTAAACGATTGAAGGAACTGTTCCGCTACTCATCCATACTGCAGTTATTGCTCCGATTAAAATGAAAATCTTTAATACGACAAAGGATTTCTTGCCTCCATCATAAGCCATTTTAGAGATATCTGTTATTGAGTAGCCTTTACGAAGCGATATTGTTACAAATATAAAAAAGCTTATAAGAAGAGGATATCCTATGAATATTCCCTTATATATAGAAAACATTAGCATGACAAAGGTAATTACAAGGCCAAAAACTGTTTCCATTTACGTTCTCCTTAAGTAGATGATAATTTAATTATACCTCTAGGCAGTTATAATTTATAGCAAAACGTGAATCACCATAAATAATATAATGTTAGGTGTGAATCTACAGATTAGACAGATTAATTTCGATATATATATGAATAAATATATATTGTTGATACAAGGGATAATCCTATGCTAAAATATAAAAATGTATCTTTTTTTAAGAGAGTACTGATTTCATAAAAGACTCAAGCCTAGCGCTTGATTTAGGAGGGTGCTTGATGACAAAAGGACAAGTTGAATCGAAGATAAGCGAAGCAATAAGTAAATTTGAAGTTGAGCAAATGGGCAGAGGCCCTGAAAAAATACGAACCATAATTTTTCAAGATTTAATTATTGTAAGGCTCAAGGGGTTTCTTAGCACATCTGAAAAGAATCTGGCACAGACTAAGGAAGGTGTAGATTTAATTAAAAAAGTTAGGACAGCTTTGTTTGAAAGCTCTAGAGAGGAACTAGAGCAAGCAGTAAAATCTGTTCTTAATGTAGACGTAATAAGCACGTACTCAGATGTCAGTACAAAAACAGGAGAAAAAATCATAGGTATCGTAGTGGATCAAGATATAGATAATTACCTTGCAAACTTGTAATTTGGAAGACGAATTGAAAGATTTTTAAATCAGTCGAGAGTAAGCCAATAGCAAAAGTTCTTTAGG
>CAZFTH010000359.1:0-1522 GCA_964521745.1 uncultured Peptostreptococcaceae bacterium | reverse complement strand
AAATAAAAATTATTAAAAATGCAATTGAGTCCTCAGTTAGAAAAGATTCATAGTATAATAAAATAAAAATCATTTAAGGAGGAGTTCAAATGGGTTTTAAAAGCGATATAGAAATTGCACAGGAAGCAGTGGTACAAGATATAAGGGAAATAGCTAAAAAATTAAATCTTACAGAAGAAGATTTAGATCTTTATGGAAAATATAAAGCTAAAGTTGATTATAACCTTATGAAAAGAGAAACAGGTAAGAAAGCAAAGTTGATTCTTACTACAGCAATTAATCCTACTCCAGCTGGAGAAGGTAAAACCACAACAACTATAGGTGTAGCTGATGGATTATCAAAACTTGGAAAAAATACTTTAGTTGCACTTCGTGAACCATCACTTGGTCCAGTATTTGGAGTTAAGGGAGGAGCTGCTGGAGGAGGATATGCTCAGGTAGTACCTATGGAAGATATCAACCTTCACTTTACTGGAGATTTCCATGCTATAGGAGCAGCAAATAACTTGCTGGCAGCCATGATTGACAACCATATCTATCAAGGAAATGCACTTGATATAGACCCAAGAAGAATAACTTGGAGAAGAGCTATGGATATGAATGATCGTCAGCTAAGATTTATTACTGATGGTTTAGGTGGAAAGGCTAATGGATTCCCAAGAGAAGATGGATTTGATATTACAGTTGCATCTGAAGTTATGGCTGCATTTTGTCTAGCGTCAGATATCATTGACCTTAAGGAGAGATTAGGAAAAATCATAATTGGATATTCTAGAAAAGGCGAGCCAATTACGGCAGCTCAGCTTAATGCTAATGGAGCAATGGCGGCACTTCTTAAAGATGCGCTTAAGCCTAATCTAGTTCAAACATTAGAAGGTACTCCAGCATTTGTTCATGGTGGCCCATTTGCAAATATCGCTCATGGTTGTAACTCAGTAATAGCAACTAAAATGGCTATGCATTTCGCTGATTATGTTGTTACTGAAGCAGGTTTTGGTGCTGACCTTGGAGCTGAAAAGTTCCTTGATATCAAATGCAGAATGTCAGGTCTACAACCAGATGCAGTTATAATAGTAGCTACTGTTAGAGCACTTAAGTATAATGGTGGAGTAAAAAAAGATCAACTTAACAACGAAAATCTTGAAGCTCTTGAAAATGGTCTTCCAAACCTACTAAAGCATGTTGAAAACATAACTAAGGTATTTAAGTTACCAGCTGTAGTTGCTATTAACAAGTTTCCGCTTGATACAGAAGCAGAACTTAAGCTTGTAAAAGACAAGTGTAAAGAATTAGGAGTTAATGTTGCACTTTCTGAAGTTTGGGCTAAAGGTGGAGAAGGTGGAGAAGAATTAGCTAAAGAAGTACTTAGATTAATTGATGAAAATGAAGGCAAATTTGAATTTGCTTACGATGAAAATCAACCAATCAAAGAAAAAATAAATGCAATTGCTACAAAAATTTATGGAGCTGACGGAGTAGAGTACACTCCAAATGCAGAAAAACAAATATTAGAAATAGAAAA
>CAZFTH010000358.1:0-1527 GCA_964521745.1 uncultured Peptostreptococcaceae bacterium | reverse complement strand
CAGTGATGTATTTGACTGGACTAGTGACGAGTTTCCAAAGAAAATCCAAGCTTTTTTAAGCAATATGGAAAGACTTTTGGGAACGAAAAAAGGTGAACTTGAAATATTAATGCAAATGTTTGGACAGCTATAGCAGATGGAAAAGCATTTGTTTTTTTTAATCATCAATAGACCGGCGGTCGAGAAGGAGATATATTATCATGAAGCTGTTATTTAACTTGGTTGTAAATGATATTAGAAAAAATAAGGTTATATCGAGCATATTATTTGCTTTTTTAATGCTATCTGCTGTACTTCTAACTGGAGGACTGAGAATAGGTGTGACTAGCATAACCTCTATTAATGCTCTTAATACTGTGGCTCAGATACCTGATTATATTCAGATGCATAAGGGAGATTATGACGAGAAGGCAATTGAGGATTTTGTAAAAAATCATGATTATATTGAGGCTTTTCAAGTTACAAAAATGCTCAACATTAAAAACTCAGAGCTATATCATAATGGAAAATCCTTTGAAAATAGCCTTATGGATAATAGCTTTGTAGCTCAAAATGAAAGCTTTGATTATTTGCTTGATATGAATAATGAAATTGCGATTATAAATAAAGGAGAAATAGGTATTCCTATATACTATGCTCAGGAGCTAGGGGTAGAGCTAGGAGACAGTATCAGAGTAGAGAAAGGAAGCTACGCAAAAGATTTTAAAGTATCTACGATAATCCGTGATGCTCAAATGAACTCAGCGCTTACATCATCTAAAAGATTGTTAATAAATGAGGCTGATATTTTAGAGCTAAGTAGTAATCTAGGTGAATGGGAGTATTGCTTTGAATTTTTGCTAGAGGAAGGCTCTATAGCTTCTTTAGAAACGGATTATATAGGGGCAAAGCTCCCATCAAATGGAGTTGGCATTTCAGGCAGTTTAATTACTATGCTCAATACTTTTTCTCATGGAATCATTATTATAATCATAATGGCAATAAGTATGCTTCTAATAGGGATAGCGTTTTTATGTCTTTCATATATCATTAGGGCTACTCTAGCTGAGCAAAGCAGTATCATAGGAGAGATGAGAGCTATTGGATTTACTAAAAAAGAAATCAAAAAACTATATCAGCTAAAATATTTAATCATCGCTATAGTTGCGGGAATCATAGGCTACGTAGGTGGGACTTTTTTAGGAGATTATCTTTCGGAATCTGCAATTTTGTATTATGGAAGTGCAAAAGGAAATATAGAGCTTATTAAATGGGGAATTCCAGTTATAGGGGTACTGATTCAGTTAGTAATAGTAACAATAGGCTGTACAGTCATAATCAGTAGGAACCTTAGAAAAACTGTGCTACAGATGCTAAAAGGTGAAGATGATGTAAAAAGAGAAGGACATTACAAGCTACCAGCTAATGGCATTAAATATCCTAATATTAGCATAGCTTTTGGAGAGCTAAAATGTAAGTATAGGCAATATATAGTTGTATTTTTAGTTTTTATTTTCTCATCATTTTTGATACTACTTCCTATGAATA
>CAZFTH010000357.1:0-1528 GCA_964521745.1 uncultured Peptostreptococcaceae bacterium | reverse complement strand
TTTGATCAATAGGATCGTTTAGCTCTGAGAAAGCATTTGCAATTTCCCAAGTGTTTACAAATGCCTCAAATCTATTTGTAAGCCTTGGATCATCTGGATTTCTCTTAGATAATGGTGAAACCTCAACTGGATGATGAGTGATGAATGTAGGCTGAATTAAATGCTCCTCGCAGAACTCCTCAAACATCGCGGCTATGACAAAGCCCCTGTTCATAACTGGAGTAATTTCAATATGATTTTCTTTTGCGATTTTAATTGCTTCTTCATCTGTTTGAATTTCATTAAAATCTATACCTTTAAATTCTTTTATTGCATCAATCATGCTAAGTCTTCTCCATGGAGGAGTAAGATCTATTTCTATACCTTGATAATTAATTTTTGTAGTTCCAAGTGATTTTTGTGCCATAAAAGCTACTGCTTCTTCAGTAAGTCTCATTATATCTTCATAATCAGCATAAGCCTGATATACCTCTATAGCTGTATACTCAGGGTTATGCTTGATTGACATACCTTCATTTCTAAACATCTTTCCTAGCTCATATACTCTTTCAAACCCACCCACAATAAGTCTTTTTAAGTATAGCTCATTTGCAATACGCATATACATATCAATATCTAGAGTATTATGATGAGTGATGAAAGGTCTTGCTGTTGCTCCTCCTGCTATAGTAGATAGTATAGGAGTATCTACCTCTAGAAAATCTCTTTCATCTAAATATTCTTTTAATGCCTTTATCGCTTTACTTCTTATCAAGAACGCATCTTTTACGTCTGGATTTACAATTAAATCCACATATCTTTGTCTATATCTTAAATCAGGGTCTTTTAATCCATGATATTTTTCAGGTAAAATCTGAAGAGATTTAGTAAGTAATGCAACCTTAGATGCTTTTACTGACTGTTCACCTTTTTTAGTCATAAAGACTGTACCTTCTACACCAACAATATCTCCAATGTCATAAGTGACAAAATCTGTGTAGCTATCATCCCCTATAGCATCTTGTCTTACATAAACCTGTATTCTTCCTTGTTCATCTTGGATATCAATAAAAGAAGCCTTGCCATGTCCTCTCATACTCATAATTCTTCCTGCAAGAGAAACTTCGCTTCCCTCTAACTTTTCGAAGTCGTCCTTAACTTGCTTGCTGTGATGGGTCTTTATGTATTTCTCTATTTTAAAAGGGTTTTTACCAGCTTCTTGTAGCTTTTTTAGCTTGTCCCTTCTTATTTGAAGCATCTCGTTCAAACTTAGAGTTTCAGAATTCATTTGATCATTAGACATAACACTACCTCCTGTTTTTTTATTATTAAAGCTCATATAAAATTTTATATGAGCTTTTATATCAATTCTCTTGTTTTTAATACATGAAAGCTATTTACTATTATCTTCTTATTTCTAAAATTTTTATTTTAGAAATTCCATCTGGAACTTGAACATCAATCTCGTCGCCTACGACTCTTCCCAAAAGTGCTTTACCTATAGGTGACTCATTTGAAATTTTTGATTCAGAAGGATCTGCTTCTGCAG
>CAZFTH010000356.1:0-1529 GCA_964521745.1 uncultured Peptostreptococcaceae bacterium | reverse complement strand
TCGGTAATGAATATAGATATTATTTGAAAAAGATTTTTAAAGGTTTGCCTTTAAATCAACTACTTTGTAATACTCTCGCACTAAAAACTTAAGATGTAAAAATTCTTCACAAGTAAATGAAGAAGTCTTCACATGATCGAATTTACAAATCTTTGCGATAGAAAGAGAATCCAATTTATCATTTTTTACTTTTCTTATATTCGAATTCTTGTTAGAATTAGTTATCAATGGATTTATTACACGTATATCCACTTGATTATTTACAAGGAAATGAAGAAGAGTAAGATGATATATTCCCGTGGATTCACAAAATACTTTGGGACTATCACCTAACTCTTCTTCAATTTTTTGTAGAAAAGTAAGCAACTTGTTGAATCCGCAAAGAGTATGTTCAATCCTAAGATTCTTTTGATAAATATCGCCGTCAGGCTTTAGTGCAGTAACAATTGAAAAATTTGCAGCAATATCAATGCCTACAACAGGTAAGTGGTAATAGTTAGACATAAATAGTCTCCTTTCAAAATGAAAGAGTAAATAATAGTGAGTCAATTAACCTTGTAAGTGACACGAATAATTCTCCAAGATCAGTAAAATCAAAGAGAAATTCAACCAGCTAAATCAAAGAATCTCACTGTTATGCAAGCTAAGTTACGAATATATACTCGATAGGAGTTATTCAAGGAGGCATCGCATATTCTCTTCATGAGATAACTATAATATAAAAATTAGAGTTGGTTAAGGGGCTCAAATTATTTTTTATAACAAAACAATATTAAGAAATGAGGTTAAGAATATTCGTAAATAACTTATGAACTATTTCTAACCTAATTATACAAGGAGGATGTTATGAAAGTATCTGTTGTTATGGGTTCAGTATCTGATTTTGACACTCTAAAAGAAATGCTAGATTTTTTCAAAGAAATGGATATCGAGGTAAGTCTTAGAGCACTATCTGCTCACAGAACACCAGGGGAGCTTGTAGAATATTTAGCTGAAATGGAAAATGAAGTGGAAGTATTTATCGCAGCAGCAGGAAAAGCAGCTCATCTTCCAGGCGTAGTAGCATCAAAAACCCTAAAACCAGTGATAGGAATTCCAGTAAAAGCTTCAACACTTGATGGACTAGATGCACTGCTTTCGATAGTGCAAATGCCAAAGGGAGTACCAGTAGCAACAGTTGCAATAGATGGTTCACTTAATGCAGGAATCCTAGCAGCTCAGATTATAGCGCTAAAGGATGAAAAAACAGCTGCAAAATTAAAAGAATACAAAAACAAAATGAGACTAGAAGTTCTTTCTAAAGAACAGGACCTTTTAAAAAGCAAAGGGTACTAAAACTATATAATTACGAAATTGAGCGAGATTATTAATCTTTTAAATTATATTTTAAAATTATAATACTGGAGGAATATATTATGAAAATGTTATATGAAGGAAAAGCTAAACAGGTATTTTTAACAGAAAATCCAAATGAGTATATAGTTCACTATAAAGACGATGCAACAGCATTTAACGGAGAGAAAAAAGAC
>CAZFTH010000355.1:0-1531 GCA_964521745.1 uncultured Peptostreptococcaceae bacterium | reverse complement strand
AAAAGTATTAGCACTACTTATGTTTGTCGTAGTTTTAATGGGACTAACTGCGTGCTCTGGACAAAGTGCACAAGTTGACGTAGGAATAGTTCTACCAACCAAAGACGAGCCAAGATGGGTTCAGGATGAAACTCGTTTTAGAGAAGCATTAAAAGATACAGAGTATTCTGTAGAGATTCTATTTAGCCAAGGTTCATCAGCTAAGGAAAAAGAAAATGTAGATGCTCTTATAGCAAAAGGTATTAAGACTCTAATTATCTGTCCTCACGATGGAGGAGCAGCAGCGGCAGCAGTTGAAGCAGCTAAAGCAGAGGGAATAAATGTAATATCTTATGACCGTTTGATTACTGATACTGAAGCTGTAGATTATTATGTAACTTTTGACTCTATAGCTGTTGGTGCAGCTCAAGCTCAATACTTAGTAGACAATGCAACTGGAACGGGACATCCACTTTATCTGTATGCAGGAGCTGCATCAGATAATAACGCTTTCCTATTTTTTGAAGGAGCTTGGAATGTACTTCAGCCTAAAATCGCTGATGGAACTTTTGTAATTAAAAACTCTTCAGAGGCTATAGTTCTTCAAGACAAAGCAACACTTACAAGAGATGAAATGGGTAAAATTATCGGACAAATCACTACTAACTGGGATTTCAACGAAGCTAAGAACAAAGCAGAGGCTCACCTTACTTCAGCAGCAGATGCAGATAAGGGAGATGTATTTATACTAGCTCCAAACGATGGAACTGCAAGAGCTATAGCGGATGCATTTGGCTCAGATGCAGCTGTTACTAGCTATCTTGTAACAGGTCAAGATGCTGAAATAGCTTCAATTCAATATATCATAGATGGAAAACAATCTATGACAGTATTTAAAGATGTTCGTACTTTAGTTAAGGATTCAATTGATATGGCAGTTGCATTATTATCAGGAGGAACACCTGATACAACTGGATCGTATAACAATGGAAACATAGATGTAAAAGCTAAGCAAACACAAGTAATTGTTGTTGATAAAGACAATGTAAAATCCGAGTTAATTGATTCTGGATACTATAAAGCAGAAGAATTTACTGGACTTGAGTAATTAAATTAATAGAGACTTGCAAGGGATAAACCTTTGCAAGTCTCTTAAAACTCATAGCCTTAATTAGAGTTAGTTTTTGGAGGAATTGTCCATGAGTGAGTATATATTGGAGATGAATAATATATCTAAAAGCTTTCCAGGAGTAAAAGCTTTAGATGAGGTTAATTTTAAAGTGAAAAAAGGTGAGATTCACTGCTTGGTAGGAGAAAACGGAGCAGGAAAATCTACACTTATGAAAGTACTAAGTGGAGTATATCCTCACGGTGATTATGAAGGGGATATAGTTTTTAATGGTCAGGTTCAAAAATATTCAGGAATAAGCGACAGCGAAAAAGCTGGCATTGCTATAATTTATCAGGAGCTTGCACTAGTTCCAGAGCTTACAGTATATGAAAATATATTTTTAGGCCATGAAATTAAAAAAGGTAGATTGATTGATTGGAA
>CAZFTH010000354.1:0-1531 GCA_964521745.1 uncultured Peptostreptococcaceae bacterium | reverse complement strand
GTGCGTAGTTGGAGAGTCTGGATGTGGTAAGTCTGTTACTGCACTTTCTCTTATGAGACTAATAGCAGCTCCTCAAGGTGAGATAGTAAAAGGAAATATAAGTTTTGATGGAAAAGATATAACCTCGCTTTCTGAAGAAGATATGATGAGTATTAGGGGAAATGATATCTCTATGATTTTTCAGGAGCCAATGACTTCTCTTAATCCTGTTTTTACAGTAGGAAACCAGATTATGGAGTCTATTATGCTTCATCAAAAATTAGATAAAAAACAAGCTAGAGATAAAGCAATTGAGATGATAAAATTAGTAGGAATTCCTAGAGCTGAAGCCATAGTTGATTCATTTCCTCATGAATTATCTGGAGGAATGAGACAAAGAATTATGATAGCTATGGCGCTTTCGTGTAATCCGAAGCTACTTATAGCTGATGAGCCTACTACTGCTCTTGATGTTACTATCCAAGCGCAGATATTAGATCTTATGAGGGATATAAAGAAAAAAACTCAAACTTCTATTATGCTTATAACGCATGACCTTGGAGTGGTTGCTGAGATGGCAGATTATGTAGTAGTAATGTATGCAGGGAAAGTTATAGAAGAAGGACCTGTAAATGATATTTTCAAAAATCCTCTTCATCCATATACTAGAGGGCTACTTAAATCAAAACCTGTAATAAATCAAGAGGCTGATAGACTGTATTCTATACCTGGACAGGTTCCAAATCCAATTGGTATGAAGGATAGCTGTTATTTCCATGAAAGATGCGATCACTGTATGGAAATTTGTAAAAATCAAATTCCTACCATTAAAAATTATGATGAGCAACACAAAATTAGCTGCTTTTTATACGATGGGGAGGGAAAATAAGTGTCAGATATTATTGTAAGTGTAAAAGATTTAAAGAAATACTTTCCTATCAAAGCAGGAGTTTTTCAAAAGACAGTAGGTCATGTAAAGGCTGTTGATGGCGTAAGTTTTGATATAGAAAGAGGAGAGACTCTAGGTATAGTAGGAGAGTCTGGATGCGGTAAGTCAACAACTGGTAGGGCCATAATAAGATTGTTTGACAAAACTGCTGGAGAAGTATACTTTAATGGTCAAGAAGTACATAGTTTAGACAAGAAAAAGCTTAGAGCTATAAGACCTAAAATGCAAATGATATTCCAAGACCCTTACAGTTCTCTTAATCCCAGAATGACTGTAGGACAAATAGTTGGGGAAGCATTACAAGACCATGGTATAATAACCAATAAGGTAGAGCTTAGAAAAAAGGTTATAAAAACTATTGAAGAATGTGGTCTAGCATCTTATCATATAGATAGGTATCCTCATGAATTTTCAGGAGGGCAGCGCCAAAGAATAGGAATAGCAAGAGCTTTAGCGCTTGACCCTGATTTTATAATAGCAGATGAGCCAGTATCTGCACTGGATGTTTCTATACAGGCTCAGATTATTAACCTTCTTATGGATTTACAAAAAGAGCGTGGATTTACTTATTTATTTATTTCGCATGACCTTTCTGTAGTTGAG
>CAZFTH010000353.1:0-1535 GCA_964521745.1 uncultured Peptostreptococcaceae bacterium | reverse complement strand
GTACATTTGGACCTTCCATCAGCACTGACAATAAATACAGCCTTCTTCTTTCTCCTCCTGAGAGCTTAGAAATAAACGACCACTGCATATCTCCAGTAAATAGAAATTTTTCAAGCATCATAGCCGCAGTAATCTTCGTTCCATCTGAGGTTTCTATATATTCGGCTTTGTTTTTTATATATTCTATAACTCTAAGACTAGTGTCCATATCTATATTTTCCTGAGAATAGTAACCTATCTTTATTGTCTCTCCGATTTCTATAGTCCCACTATCTAGGTCTAGCTTTCTAGCTATTGCGTTTAGTAACGAAGATTTCCCCTCTCCATTGTTTCCTACTATTCCTATTCTGTCACCTTTTAGCACTGTGTAAGTAAAGTTTTTTAATACTACCTTGTCTCCAAAGGATTTTGATATATCATTTATCTCAATTATTTTTCTGCCTAGACTTTTTCCTGCCACAGATATATCTAGCTTTTCATCAGATGATTTGTCTATTTCAGTTTCAAGTATCTTAAATCTGTCTTTTCTAGCTTTTTGCTTGGTACGTCTTGCCTCTACACCTTTTCTCATCCAAGCAAGCTCGTTTTTATACAGGCTTTGCTTTTTTTCTTGGATACGCTTGTCATCAGCTTCTCTTTGAGCTTTTAGCTCTAGAAACTTAGTATAGGCTCCTTGATAAGTATATAGCTTGCCTTCATCTAGTTCCCATATTTTATTTACTACTCTATCTAGGAAATATCTATCATGGGTAACCATCAAGAGTGCACCTTTTCTGTTTGAAAGATAGTCTTCTAGATAGGTTATGGTTTCATTGTCTATATGGTTAGTAGGCTCGTCCAGTATCAGTAAGTCACAAGGTCTAATAAGGGCTCCTGCCATTGCAACTCTTTTTCTTTGTCCTCCAGAAAGCTCTCCTATTTTTTTATCAAATTCCATAATCCCAAGTTTCATAAGCACTGTTTTAGCTTCACGCTCTATCTGCCAAGCTTCATTCAAATCCATCTTTGCATTTAGCTCCATCAGCTTCGTTTGAAGCTTAGTATCGGTTGGATTTTTTTCTAGGCTCGAGCTTACATTTTCATATTCTCTTAGTAGCACCATAAGAGGTGAGCTACCTTCAAATACTTGCTCTAAAACCGTAATTTCAAAATCAAAATCAGGATTTTGAGCTAGATATTCTATTTTTAAATTGCTGGATTTTATAAAGTTTCCTGCATCAGCTTCATCTATACCTGCAATTACTTTCAAAAAGCTTGTCTTTCCTGTCCCATTAATGCCGATAAGTCCTATCTTATCGCTGTCATCTATGCCAAAGGCTATTTTATCAAATAATTTCTTCTCTCCATATGCCTTAGAAAGACTTTCCGTTGATAACAAATTCATAACATAAACTCCTACTCAAACAAATTTATTTAAAGTTCCTATCTAAATTTATACATTAAAATTTTATTATACCAGTATCGCAAGGTTCATGCATAAAAATAAATAAAAAAAACGAGGCCTAGGGCCTCGTTATGTAACAATATTACTCTGG
>CAZFTH010000352.1:0-1549 GCA_964521745.1 uncultured Peptostreptococcaceae bacterium | reverse complement strand
CTAAATCTATCGATAATTTTCCTCTTATTACTGACATATATACATTTGAATTTGAATAATGTTCAGGAAGACCTTCTTCCTTATTAAATACCATGTGAATATAATGTACGTTTTCATCCATAATTAATTTTTCTACAGCCTTTTCATTACCAGTTGAAAATTTAAATACTTGTTCTACCATAAATTTTTCCTCCTAATATATTATATTATTCAATAGACACTTTATTTTTTTCAAAATTTACTCACTAGGAATATCCTCAGTTCTTAAATATCTATTAAATACATACCCCATAATAAAAATTGCAATAACAGTGAAAATCCATCTTATAGCCATGAATTTTACTCCTAAAAATTTAGCTTCATTTGCTAGCATTGGTAGTTTTACTACTGCCCAAGAGCTAAGAACAATAACTACATTTCCTAAACTAGCACCTTTGTCTAGCAGCATTTTAGAAATCGGAAAAGCTGCATATATCGGACCTGCTGAAATACTTCCTAAAAACAGAGCTAATATATTTCCTTTCAATCCTGAGTCAAAGCCAAATCCTTTTATTATAGCTTCCTTTGGTATAAGTGCATCCAATACTACAGTAAGAAGATACACCACTGGCATAATCATAATCATTTCTACTAAATAATATGTGCTATTACTAATAGCTTTTGTTGCTTTCTCTGGATTTGATATTAATAACACTATATAGACTAAGGCTACAAATATTAGAGTCTTATTTTTTCGCATAAATTTATTTATCTTCATAATATTACCCCCATCACTAAAGCTATAGCTATGGCAAATACAAAGCTAAGAGCATTCCTCAGCAATGCAAATTTAAAGCCAAACTTTTTCTTCTCAAGAGGGAAAGTAACCACCCCTACCATTGTTAAGGTAGTCAAAAATGCTACAGCTGGCACTATGCTAGCACCTGCATCTACTAATGAGCCTACAAGTGGAAAAGCTACAAATGCAGGAATAAGAGTAACGCTTCCTGCTAGTGCAGATATAATTGTTACAAGTGGAGATTTTGATGACCCAAGAAAAGCTTTTATTGTCTCAGGTGGAATAAATGTCAGTACCAATCCAATTAAAAAGATAATGCCTAATATCTCTCCTATCATATTTTTCATCATACTTTTAGACTTTTTCATTGCGATAATAGTTTTTTTCTTGTCTTTAGTAATAGATATTACAAATAATATAATTGATATTGCCCAAAAACTAAGTGTAAATATATCCATACTCTCCCCCATTCTTACTTTTTAATCTAATTTACTCAAAGCTATTTTCATTCTTGCTTTACAAAAAGTATATCAGTATAATTATATAAAAAGAGTTACCAAGGTAACACATGGAGAAAATAATGAAAACAATTATAAAGAAATTAGAGGGGCTTTCACTTATAGATACTGTTTCTGATAAGGATCTAGAATATTACTTAAAATCAGGGCAGCTAAAGCTAGTCAAATATAAAAAAAATAGCATAATTCACTTTGATTCTGAAAAGTGCTTAAAGGTTGAAATTCTAGTATCTGGCAGAGTAGTGGTAAACAG
>CAZFTH010000351.1:0-1559 GCA_964521745.1 uncultured Peptostreptococcaceae bacterium | reverse complement strand
AGCCTAGTATTAGGCTCTTGGAATGTCAATTTCTTATATAGTACTTAAATTTATAATTTAATATAAACTTTTATTTATAATTATTAGATTAAAATATAATCTTTTAAACTACTTCTCTACAGTAAATAGTTTGCTTACTGACTCGTTTGCAAATATTTTTCTGATAGCTGAAGCAAATATCGGTGCTACGCTTTCAACTCTTATCTTTTCAATACGCTTTTCAGAAGAAAGTGGAAGAGTATCTAATACGACAACTTCTTTAAGCACTGATTTTTCTATACGCTCTATAGCTGGTCCAGAAAGAACTGGATGTGTACAGCAAGAGTAAACTTCCTTAGCTCCAAATTTCTTTAAAGCTTCTGCTCCATTTACAAGCGTGCCTGCAGTGTCTATCATATCGTCAATCAATATAACATTTTTGTCTTTTACATCACCTATTATATTCATAACTTCTGATACGTTGGCTTTTGGTCTACGCTTATCAATAATCGCAAGAGGTGCATCTAGTTGCTCTGCAAATGTTCTGGCTCTACCTACACTTCCTAAATCAGGCGAAACCACAACTAAGTCTTGGATGTCTTTCTTTTTAAAGTGTTCTGCTAATATAGGTCCTCCATGTAAATGGTCTAGAGGAATATCAAAATATCCTTGAATCTGAGCAGCATGAAGGTCCATAGTAAGAACTCTGTCAGCTCCAGCAGCTGTAATTAGATTTGCAACAAGCTTTGCAGTAATTGGATCTCTAGCCTTAGCTTTTCTATCTTGTCTAGCGTATCCATAATAAGGAATAACTGCTGTTATTCTTCCTGCAGATGCTCTTTTAAAAGCATCAATCATGATTAGAAGTTCCATGATATTTCCATTTACAGGTGAACATGTAGGTTGAATGATAAATGCATCCACCCCTCTTACTGTTTCATTAATATTTACAGATATTTCTCCGTCACTAAAACGGCCAACTTCTGCATCTCCTAATGGAACTCCTAACTCCTTTGCAATATCTGCTGCAAGTTCCTTATGAGCATTACCTGTGAAAATTTTAATCTCACTACCACTCGTGTTCATTACAAAATGACCTCCTAAAATATTTTATCTATAATCCTTTTTTAGTTCTCCAGCCTTCTTTTATTACCTCTCTAGCTCTTGCTACGCACAAAGCTCCCTCTGGAACATCCACTGTAACAGTAGAACCAGTAGCTATATAGCCACCTTCTTTTACTGTAACTGGCGCTACCAGATTAGAATTAGATCCTATAAAAGCATTATCTTCAACAATGCTTTTAAATTTATTTTTGCCATCGTAATTTACAAAAACAACTCCGCATCCTATATTGACATTTTTTCCAACTTCTGCATCTCCTATATATGAAAGGTGCGAAGCCTTTGAACCACTACCAATCTCAGCGTTTTTGACTTCTACAAAATCACCTATTTTTACATCTTCCCCCAAAACTGATTTTGGTCTTAGATAAGCATATGGTCCAATTGTAGTTCTAGCTCCTACCTTGCTACTTAATATAGTTGAGCTTTTTATAGTAACATGATCCTCTATATGAGAA
>CAZFTH010000350.1:0-1589 GCA_964521745.1 uncultured Peptostreptococcaceae bacterium | reverse complement strand
TCCTCATACTCAATATACATAAACTCTGGCTGCCATTGAATTCCCATAGCAAAAGAAGTTCCTGCATATTCTATTGCTTCAATTACTCCATCAGATGCCCGAGCTGAAACAATTAAATCTTTACCTAATTCTTTTATTGCTTGATGGTGAAAGCTGTTCACAAAAATCCTATCTTGAGCAAATATTTGATACAAAAGAGTATTTTCTTGTATTTCCACTGAGTGAGATTTTTCACTCATAATTGAGCTTTGAAAGTGTTTTATATGCTCTCCTTCTATATAACTTATATCTTGATACAAAGAACCTCCTAATGCCACATTTAGTACCTGTAATCCTCTATCAATACCAAGAACTGGAATTCCTCTTTGAATTGCTTTTTTTGTAAGCTCAACATCAAAAAAATCTTTTTTTGTATTAAAATATCCTAGCTTTTCTAGTGGTTCTTCTCCATAAAACATAGGATTTATATCAATACCTCCTGTTAATAAAATCCCATCTACTAAATCTAAATATCTTTCAAATGTCTCAGAATCATGAGTATGAGGAAATAAAATAGTACTAGCTCCTGATTTTTCTATACTTTTAACATTATCACTCACTAAAAAATATCTCTCTTGCCCTTTTGTAGGACCTTCATTGGAAATGATAAAATTTGTAGTAAGTCCAATAAGAGGTTTCATAAACACCATCTCCTTTGATAAATCAATTTATTTAATATATATCCCTCATAATCAATTATATCCATTAAATTTTAAATCTCACAAATTTTTTAACTGGTCTTCTTTGTATTTTACTATTTTTATTTTTATCTATATCTTTAGTTTTTTCCATATTTTCAAATGCAGATGAAAGCATAAGTTTAATTCTATTTAGCTGATTAACTTCACTTGCTCCTGGATCATAATCAACTGCAACAATATTAGCCTCTGGATAAATTCTTTTAAGTTCTTTCATCATCCCTTTTCCTGTAACATGATTAGGAAGGCATGCAAAAGGTTGCATACAGATTATATTTTCAACACCTTCTTCTATTAATTCAATCATCTCTCCAGTTAAAAACCAGCCTTCTCCAGTCTGATGGCCTAGCGACATAACTTGCCTAGCTCCTGAGGCTATTTCCTTTATTGTTTTTGGATGATAAAATCTTTTACTGGATTTTAATGCTTCTGTGTAAACATCAGTATAGGTTTCAATAAACAATATTAAAGCATCTCCAAGTAGCTTAGATTTAAGGCTCCCGCATAAATAGTTATAATTGAAATCTCTATTGAATGCACAGTAGGATACAAAGTCCATGAGCGCAGGCATAACCGCCTCTGCTCCTTCTCTTTCAACTAAATCCACGACATTGTTATTCGCTAATGGATGATATTTTACTAATATTTCTCCCACTAAACCAACCTTAGGTTTCTTAATATCTGTTAGAGGAAGTTTATCAAAGTCTCTTACTATAGCATAGACCGTTCTTCTAAAATCTGTTTTACTAGCGCGCTTAAGCTTACGTTTACATATATCTGACCATTTCTTGTGAAGAGCATTTGCCGAGCCTTCGTTAAGCTCATATGGCCTTGTTCTATAGAGCACATTCA
>CAZFTH010000349.1:0-1592 GCA_964521745.1 uncultured Peptostreptococcaceae bacterium | reverse complement strand
ATTAACCCGTTATCACATGACCCCAGAGGAAGTAATAAAAACTGCAGAAATCGGATATAGCTTAGGCTTTAGAACATTTGTAATGCAAGGTGGAGAAGATACTTCATTTACAGATGATAAGTTTGCAGCTATTATTTCCAGCATTAAAACTCAGTTTCCTGAGGTTGCTGTAACCCTCTCTATCGGTGAGCGTTCAAAAGAGAGCTATCAAAAGCTGTACGATGCAGGAGCAGATCGCTTCCTAATTAGACATGAAACAATTAATAAAAAACTATATGAAAAGCTCCATCCAAAAATGTCTTATGAAAATAGAATTAAATCGCTTTTTGATTTAAAAGACATAGGATTTCAGGTAGGTACAGGATTCATGGTAGGTGTCCCTGGTCAGGAAATAGAGGATATAGCAAATGACCTCTTATTTATAAAGGAGCTTAATCCTCACATGATAGGTATAGGGCCATTTATCCCTCATAAAAACACGCCTCTTAGAGATGAATCTGCTGGAAGTGCTGAACTTACCTATACATTAATTGCAATACTTAGGCTTATGCTTCCAACTTCGCTTATACCCTCTACGACTTCACTTGCAACTTTGAAATCTGAAAATAGATACAAGGGATTTAGAGTTGGTGCAAATGTAGTAATGCCAAATCTTACACCTTATGATTATAAAAAGAGCTACCAGCTCTACGATGGAAAGAAAATTACTGATACCGAAAGCTACGAGGCCCTTGAAAAGTTAAAAGAGGAATGCTTAGATGCAGGTTTTTATATTGATATGGCGCGTGGTGATTATAAAAATTGGAGGAGAAAATAATGATAAATGAACAGCTGATATATGAAACTCTAGAAAAAAATAAAAATGTACCTAAAGAAGCTTTACTAAGCATTATAGATAAAGGTTCTAAGCTTCAAGGTCTTACTTATGATGAGATAGCGGCTATACTTCAAAATGACGACGAAGAAGTAACAAAAGCTCTTTTTAAAGCTGCTGGAGAAATCAAAAATAAAATTTATGGCAATAGAGTTGTAATGTTTGCTCCTTTATATATTTCTAATTACTGCGTAAATTCATGTAAATACTGCGGATATCAAGCCTGTAATCAGTTTGACAGAAAGAAACTGTCACAAGAAGAAATCATCCAGGAAGTAAAGATATTGGAGCAAATGGGTCATAAAAGAATTGCCCTTGAAGCAGGAGAAGACCCTAATAACTGTCCTTTGGATTACGTTCTAGAGGCTATTGACACAATCTACTCTGTAAAAACAAATGATGGAAATATCAGACGTATAAATGTAAATGTCGCAGCTACAACAGTTGAAAATTACAAAAAACTTAAAGATAGAGATATCGGAACTTATATCTTATTCCAAGAAACTTATCATCGTCCTACCTATGAGGTAATGCATGGCGATTGCTTAAAAGGCAACTATGAATACCATCTTACTGCTTTTGACAGAGCTATGGAAGCAGGAATAGATGATGTAGGCGCAGGGGTTTTATTTGGGCTATATGATTATAAATTCGAAGTACTTGGCCTTATGATGCACAACGCACATCTAGAGCAAAAATATGGAGTTGGTTTTCATAC
>CAZFTH010000348.1:0-1622 GCA_964521745.1 uncultured Peptostreptococcaceae bacterium | reverse complement strand
CGCTATAGAAATCATGGCTTGCCCTGGTGGATGTATCGGTGGTGGCGGACAGCCATATCACCATGGAGATTTATCAATTCTTTCAAGAAGAATTGAAGGTATTTACTCTGAAGATAGAGCAAAAACTATTAGAAAATCTCATGAGAACCCAATGATAAAACAGCTTTATGCTGATTTCTTAGGTGAGCCATATGGCCATAAAGCTCATGAATTGCTTCACACAACTTATACTGCAAGACAAAAAATGTAAATCCCTTCCCCACAGTTAATTTATTAAACCCACATAAATATGCTAAACGCTCATTACCTAAAAGGTAATGAGCGTTTTTATATTGTCTTTATCTACTCTTCATAGGTCCTTGGTTTAAACTCAGTAATTTCATTAAAATTAAATCTATTATCTATCTTATTTTTAATATAATCATAAAAATAGTCTTGAACGTTAAGAGGTTCTTTACCCCTTTTATCTACTCTGCTATATGCCCCTGTACTATGAAGAATTCTAGTTTTGTCAGTATCTGAAAGATATAAATTAATAATATTTTTCACTCTTGCTTTATTACATTCATCCTCTACTGGAAATAACAGCTCGACTCTTCTATCTAGATTTCTAGGCATAAGATCGGCACTAGACATAAATATCTTTTCTTGACCAGCATTATAAAAATAAAAAATTCTACTATGCTCTAGCAACTTCCCTACTATGCTTCTTACTTCTATATTTTCACTTACTTGAGGATATTCAGGAACCAAACAGCATATGCCCCTTATAATCAGCTTTATATTTACTCCTGCCTCGGAGGCCTCATATAAAAGTCTAATCATGCTTTCATCCACCAAAGAATTCATTTTAAATATTATCTGTCCCCCAAACCCTTCTTTTGCATTTCTTATTTCATTCTTAATTAAATTTTCTATCTTCTTTCTCAAGCCCACCGGAGCTATATCTAGCTTTTCAAGTCTTTGGATTTGGCTGAAGCCAGATAGCATATTAAAAACAGCTGAGGCATCTGCCCCAATATACGGATTGCATGTCATTATTGCTGTATCAGTATAAAACTTAGCTGTTACATCATTGTAATTACCTGTCCCCATATGCACATATCTCTTTATCTTATCTTCTTCTCTACGCACTACAAGCAGCAGCTTACAATGGGTTTTTAAGCCCACAAGCCCATATATTACATGACATCCAGCTTTTTCAAGCTGTTTAGCCCAAATTATATTATTCTCCTCATCAAATCTCGCTTTTAGCTCTACCAGCACTGTCACCTGCTTGCCGTTTTCTGCCGCCTTTGCTAAAGCTGATATTATTGGCGAATTTCCGCTTACTCTATAGAGAGTTTGCTTGATTGCAAGTACATTGTCATCCTCAGCAGCTTGTCTTACAAAATCAACAACTGTATCAAAGCTTTCAAAAGGATGATGAAGCATAATATCTCTTTCACTTATGGCTTCAAAAATATTGTTATTTTGAACCGTAATAGAAGGAAGTGGTATCTGATTTTCAAATTTTAAATCTTGGTAGCCTTTTAAATTATAAAACTTCATAAGAAAAGTAAGATCTAAAGGTCCACTGATTCTATACATTCCACCTTCAAAAGCCTCTGATTCTTCTAAAA
>CAZFTH010000347.1:0-1630 GCA_964521745.1 uncultured Peptostreptococcaceae bacterium | reverse complement strand
AATCCAGTTAAAGAAGAAGTTGAGTATGTAGAATCTATAAAAGAAGACGTAAAATGGCTTGGTTTTGAATGGGACGAGCTTCTTTTTGCATCTGATTATTTTGAAGAAATGTATCAGCTCGCTGTAAAGCTAATAAAAAAGGACAAAGCATATGTTTGTGAGCTTACTCCTGAGCAAATGAGAGAATACAGAGGAAACTTTGATACTCCTGGTAAAGATAGTCCTTTTAGAAATAGACCAATTGAAGAAAGTTTAAATATTTTTGAAAAAATGAAAGCAGGAGAATTTGCTGATGGACAGATGACTCTTAGGGCTAAGATAGATATGGCTTCTCCTAATATGAATATGCGTGATCCAGCGCTTTATCGTATAGTTAACGCTAGTCATCATAGAACTGGTGATGCATGGTGCATATACCCTATGTATGATTACGCTCATCCACTTGAAGATGCTATTGAAGGAATTACTCACTCTATTTGTACTTTAGAATTTGAAGCTCATAGACCTTTCTATGATTGGGTTCTCGCTGAAACTGAATGGGCGAATCCACCTAAACAGATAGAATTTGCAAGATTAGAAATGACAAATATGGTTATGAGTAAGAGGTATCTAAAAAAATTAGTTGATGATAAGTTAGTAGAAGGTTGGGATGATCCTAGAATGTCTACTATTTCCGGACTAAGAAGAAGAGGCTATACACCTACTTCAATAAGAACTTTTGCTGAGAAGATAGGAGTATCAAAAGCTAATAGCGAGGTAGATATTTCACTTTTAGAGCATTGTATAAGAGAAGATTTAAAACTTACTGCTCACAGAAAAATGGCTGTACTAGACCCTCTAAAGCTAGTTATTACAAATTATCCTGAAGGCGAAGTAGAGTATCTTGATGCAGAAAATAATTCAGAAAATCCTGAATTAGGTAGCAGAAAAATTCCATTTACTAAGGAACTATATATAGAAAGAGACGATTTTATGGAAAATCCTCCTTCGAAATATTATAGACTATTTCCTGGGAATGAAGTAAGACTTAGAAATGCTTATTTTGTAAAATGCGAAGAAGTCATTAAAGACGATGATGGCAATGTGCTAGAAATACGTTGCACATATGATCCTCAGACTAAATCAGGTACTGGATTTACTGCCAGAAAAGTAAAAGGTACTATACACTGGGTAAGTGCTACTCATAATATTAAAGCTAATGTTAGACTTTATGATTATCTTTTTATAAAAAGTGAAAATGATGATGAAGGTTATGTTTATAATCCAGATTCATTAAAAATATTAGATGAGTGTTATTTAGAAAAAAGCTTTGAGGATGCAAAAAAAGATGATAAATATCAGTTTAACAGACATGGATACTTTGTTGTTGATACGAAAGATACAACACAAAATCATCTTGTTTTTAATAGAATAGTGTCTTTAAAAGATTCATTTAATAAAAAATAAATCGCAAATAAAGACCTTTACTGTAATACTGCACTGTTTTGACAGCTGCAGTATTATTTTTAATATAATACTGGAGATGATGGGTTGCAGAATTTGGATGTTATATTTAAAAGATTGCCAAAACTTATGATGGGATTTATACTCATTGCAATTGGTACAAATATAATGAAAGCTTCAAAACTAG
>CAZFTH010000346.1:0-1643 GCA_964521745.1 uncultured Peptostreptococcaceae bacterium | reverse complement strand
ATGTTAACGCAAGAGGTAATTTTCAGAATCTTCTATACACAAGAAAACTCCTCTAGTGTAGTAGAGAAGTTTTCAAAATGAGCTTATATATATAAATCTATAATTAACCTAGTAAAATATAAATTTTTATCATTAATTTCCATTTTTTTACATTAATTTTAAAGCTTATTTAGAAATAGTCTCTAGTATAGTATCACCTATTTGAACAGTGTAGTTTTTAGCTTTAACTAAATCCTTGCTACTATATACTAAAGCAGAAAATGCTTTTTTGTTGATATGCTCATATAAAACTTTACCTGATTCGTCTTTAATAGTAATTTTTGCTCCTACTGCTATCGATTCTTTAGCTGTTACTACTATATGACTCTGAGCAGATTCACTAGAAAAGCTTTGAAGCATATCACTTCCTCCAAGTGCTAACACTTCTCCATCTGTTACTAAGCCTGTTCCATTATAATCTATCGCTCCATCTCCTCGACCCCCTGAGCCTTCGATTACAACCTTGCCTCCAGATACAGTTAGATTTCCATTAGAGTCTATACCATCGCCACTCGCATCTATATATAAGTCTCCTCCTCTTATGATAATTTCAGTTCCTTCCTGATTTTCAAAGCCTCCTCCACGAGGCATTCCCTCTGGTCTTTGCATTTCGCCTTCAGGAACAGCTTCACCTTCTGGTCTTTCTGGTCTATTTTTGATTTTTTCTTGCACATCGGCTGGCAGATCTTCAAAATTCGCTGGTTTTTGTCCAAAGCCCTCTGGTGGAGCTGGTCTTTCTTCTAGATTTTTATTCTGCTCATCACCTGTAGGTGTAGCTGATGAGACTTCATCTGTTTTTAATGAAGAATCTGTAGCATTTATTCCATCATCAGAAGATTTTATATCAATATCCCCACTTACTATATCTACAACTTTCCCTTCTATACCTTCTTCACTTTCTTTTATATTAAGGCTTTTTCCATCTATATATACATTTTTATCACTGTGAATTCCATCGCCTTTTGCAGAAATTTCTATTACTGAATCTTTGATATTGAGTGCATCGTTTGCATTTAGTCCATCATTTGCAGCTGTTATTACAAAGCTTCCTCCAAGCATTTTAAGGTCATCACTCGATTTAATCCCATGCTCGTACTTTCCATTTACTATTAACTTTCCACTTCCATTGATTGTTAAATCGCTTTTGCTGTATATTGCAGCATTTAGCTCTTCACTTTCTGCCGCTTCTATATCTTCAATAGTATTTGTTGAGCCCTTGGCAAGGGTAATGAATACCTTATCTGCCGTTAATACTTGAATAGGAGCTGAAACTCCTTTAATAGAAAGATTATCAAATATTACCCATACTTTTTCTGTATCAGCCGCTTCCACAACTACATTTAATCCATCACTACTTCCAGATAAAATATAGGTTCCTTCTTTAGTTATCTTTACAGTCTTATCTTCTAGCTTTGCTCCATCTCCACTTATTTTAGCAGTGGTTGAGCTGAGCACGATTTTAGATGCGGTACTCTCTTCGTAGTCAACTTTGCTGTCTCTGTCAGTAAAATAAGTTGAATCAATTTGTAATGCACTAGAAGTTTCTGTTACTGTAGTTCCTACTGCATCTTGAGCCGTACATCCTGCAAAAGGCATAATTATAA
>CAZFTH010000345.1:0-1649 GCA_964521745.1 uncultured Peptostreptococcaceae bacterium | reverse complement strand
CATCACGAAGAGTAAAAATAGGAGATTAACTTATGAAGAGAAAAGGTTTATTAGTAGTAGTTTCTGGACCATCTGGAGCTGGAAAAGGAACTATTTGTAAAAACTTTATGGAATTAAATAAGCAAATGCTTCTTTCTATTTCTTCCACAACTAGAAATCCAAGAGAGAATGAAATAGATGGTGTAAATTATAATTTTATAAGGAAAGAAGACTTTGAAGATTTGATAGGAACAGATGCTCTTTTAGAATATGTTCATGTTTTTGGAAATTATTATGGAACTCCTAAAAAATGGGTTCTAGATTGTATAGAAAAAGGAAAAGATGTATTGCTAGAAATAGAAATAGTTGGGGCAATGAAGGTAAAAGAAAAATATCCTGATGCTATCTTGGTTTTTGTTTTACCACCATCTCTAAAGGAATTAAAAAATAGGATTGTAACTAGAGGAACAGAAACTACAGAACAAATAGAAAACAGAATGGCAAGAGCAATGCAGGAAATCAAAACTATAGAGAAATACGATTACTTTATTTTTAATGACAATTTAACTAGAGCAGTAGATGATCTTGAAGCTATATTAAGCGCAGAAAAAAATAAAGTCAAACGATATAGCCAAGAAATTGTCAAAATTTATGAGGAGGAATTATAATATGCTTTATCCATCTATCAATGATTTATTAAACAAGGCTGACAGCAGATATTGCCTTGTTAACGAGGTGGCAAAACGTGCAAGACAATTAGTAGAAGGAAGCGATAAAATGGTAGAAACTATAGAAGAAAAACCAGTTTCAGTTGCTACCTTTGAAGTTTTTGAAGAAAAAGTAACTTACAAAACTACGTTTTTTGAAGAATTTATGCTAAATGAGATGGAGGAAGCTTCTAAGTATAATAAAGAGGTGAAATAAATGTCTAAAACAGTAGTTTTAGGAGTAAGTGGAGGAATTGCTGCATACAAGGCTTGTGATGTTGTATCTAGACTTAGGAAAGAAAACATACAAGTTAACGTGATTATGACAAAACATGCTACTGAATTTGTATCAGCACTTACATTTCAGAGCATAAGCCAAAACCCAGTTGCAGTTGAGATGTTTGAACCAGTTACAAATTGGGATATTGAACATATATCTTTAGCAAAAAAAGCTGATATTTTTTTAATTGCACCAGCAACAGCAAATATAATTGTAAAAATAGCAAATGGAATTGCTGACGACATGCTTTCAACTACAGTCATGGCTACTAAAGCTCCTGTGGTAATAGCACCCGCTATGAATACGAATATGTATGAAAATCCTGTCACTCAGGCAAATATTCAAAAGCTTAAGGATTCGGGATATATTTTTATTGAACCAGGATACGGAAGACTAGCCTGTGGAGATTTAGGACCAGGAAAGCTAGCTGAACCGGATTTAATAGTTGAAAATATAAAATTTTTACTTAACAAGACGGATGAGCTAAAAGGGAAAAATGTTCTAGTAACGGCGGGACCGACTCAAGAAGCTATTGATCCAGTAAGATATATAACCAACAAATCGACTGGTAAGATGGGTTATGCTCTTGCATATCAAGCAGCGCTTATGGGCGCAAAAGTAACTCTTGTTACTGGCCCTACAAATCTTGAGATACCTTTTGGAATTTCCGAGGTTATTAAAGT
>CAZFTH010000344.1:0-1657 GCA_964521745.1 uncultured Peptostreptococcaceae bacterium | reverse complement strand
CATACTCCTCCTAATATTTTGTCTGAATTTGAACGATAAATCCTATTACCCATATAACTCATCTCCCGTTTTATATACGATTTAGTTTTATATATATTATAACAAAATATAAGTTTATGATTAACAATATTATTACACAAAAAAACAAGTGTAAACAAAGGGCCAAAGTAAGGCATCCTTCATCTACACTTTTTTACTATCTTTTACTTTAAAGACTGGTATCTCTCTTCGATTATGCTCCAGTTTACAACATTCCACCAAGCATCAATATAATCTGGTCTTTTGTTCATATATTTAAGATAATATGCATGTTCCCAAACATCCAATCCAAAAATAACTTTCTTGCCTTCTGATATAGGATTATCTTGATTAGGAGTAGATACTATATCTATGCTGTTATCAGAATTTAGAACTAGCCAGCCCCAGCCACTACCAAATCTGCCTACTGAAGCATCTTTAAACTTTGCTTTAAAACTTTCAAAATCTCCAAATTTTTCATCTATCTTCTTAGCAAGCTCTCCTACAGGCTTTCTCTCTCCATCTGGCGACATAATCTTCCAAAATAAGTCATGATTATAATGACCTCCACCATTATTTCTAACAGCTGCTTTTATATCCTCTGGAAGCTTATCTAAAGATTTTAATATCTCTTCTATCTCCATATTTTGAAATTCTGGATACTTTTCCAAAGCTTGATTTAGTTTATCTACATAAGCTTGATGATGTTTAGTATGGTGAGTTTCCATAGTTTGTTTATCGATATGTGGCTCAAGTGCATCATAAGAATAGTTTAGTTCCGGTAATTTAAAAATCATAATTCATCTCTCCTTAAAAATATCTAATATTTTATATATAAAGTTTTTTTGTTATCTATTAATATAGATATCCATTTAGAGAAATGATAATCATTTTCTTTTGATATTTTTTATCTTTTATTTAAATATTTTTTGGCATATCTCTAGTTGCAACTATATCTATCCCTGTCCCAGCTACATCCCTAACTATAACATCGCCTAAAAACACTGGAGCTTCTACTACTACTGAATTGATTTGAGTCATAACATCAAATATTAAGTTTTTAGGAATTGGCTCTGCGGTCTTTACAGGAACTAAAGCCAAAAATCCGTTTTCTACTCTTACAGTAGATGTAACCATTCTTCTTGGATCCTCTAATTCTTGAAGTGCATATTTTTTGCCTTTTGGGCAAGTATGTCCTTCTATGATATAACCATTTTCTGTTTCCTCTATCTGAAGCCTGCACCCCATAGGACAGGCTATACAAGTCAATTCACTATGCATGTTTTTCGCCCTCCACTTCCACAGTTATTTCTCCAGACAAATCTTTTATAAGCTCATTTTTAAGTACTATATTAATCATTTCCGAAGGTATCATATGCCTCATTTTCTTAGAAAGTATCTCTTTATTATCACATTTTACTATAACTTTTGAATCTTTATATATTCCATCTACACGCATATAAAGATTTACATCCTCTTCGCCGTTTAATAGTATTTTGTGAGGCATAATATATCTTATCCCTTTATCGCTTTTCGTAGATACATAGCTGTCCTTATTTAGGCTCTGTCTTACATAATAGGCTGCGTTTTTACCAGCTATTCTACTTTCCTTTGTTACAAAATCTACTATATCGTGCAC
>CAZFTH010000343.1:0-1660 GCA_964521745.1 uncultured Peptostreptococcaceae bacterium | reverse complement strand
TTGTCCTCTATGTCTCCTGCAGAATAAACTCCAATTTCTAGTCCTTTTAATATAGTAGCAGGAATAAAGCCCTCAAATTCTTTATTGTCGCCAAGTATATTGGCAGCAGCGATTTTTCCCATCTGCATAGCTGCTGGCCAAATTCCATATGTGCTATTTCCAATTTGTACATTATCTCCTGCTGCATAGATATCTTCATCACAGGTTTTAAGATTTTTCGTTACCATTATTCCTCTATCACAATCTATCTTACATCCTTTTGGAAGGTCTAAATTTGCTCTTACTCCCACAGAAATAATAACCATATCTGCATCTAGAATTTTTTTGCTACTTAGTTCAACCCCTGTTACAGTTTCTTCTCCTAAAATAGCTTTAGAGGATTCTCCAAGATAAAACTTTATACCAGATTTAGTTGCAGATTCTAAAACTAACTTCGATGCTTTGACATCGAGCTGTCTTGGCATCAGCCTATCACTAAATTCTACAATGCTTACATCAATATTTTTATGAAGTAAGCTCCAAGCTGCTTCAATTCCTAAAAGTCCTCCTCCAATAATGACTGCTTTTTTTACTTTATCAAGACTTTTATTTATATTTTCTATATCGCTAGCATATTTGATTGTGTATACACCTTTTTTATCTGTTCCTTCTAAAGGAGGAACAAAATTATTACTTCCAGTGCATAAAATTAGCTTGTCGTATTCATAGTTAGCATTATTTTCTGTTGTCACGATTTTTTTATCTTTATCTATTCCGATTACTTTGGTGTTTAGAATTATAGAAATATTTTTTTCTTGAAAATATTCTTTAGTCTTCAAATAAAAGTTAGCTGGATATTCGCTTTCACCAATCATATGGGACAACATCGGTCTATAATAAGGAAGTCTATCATCACTGCTAATCATTGTGATTTTTATATCTGGATTCAACTTTCTCAATGTTTCCGCTGCCGATATCGCTGCAGCGCTACTTCCGATAATTACTATTTTCATAAAATCCCCTCCTGATTTGATATAAAATTAACTAATTGAATAAATAAATTATTATTTATTTATAAATATCATTTTAATTCAAGAAATAATATCTATTTCTTATCTAATTATATCATTAAAAACGCTTTAAAACACTCAAATAAAACAATTGGATAATAAGATTTAAAACACGCTTATAATTACTTCTTTCTTTAATATTGAAATTTTGTTAATAAATAAATTAATTTTTGTTCAATTGAGAATATTGTGAATATTTATTAGTTTTATTTTGATTTTTTTGATATAATATTTTTATCCAGATTTTACAAATTTAAAAATTTGTTTTTTTTAATTTTGTAAGTTTAATTCCCACTAAAGCACTCTGGAAACGTTATCTTTACAAAAAAAAATAGGTTTTTCTTAATTTTACTCATTACTACAATATAGGAGGGTGATAATTTCTAACTATGAATAAAGGCTTAACGATTAAAATATCGTAAGTAGTTAATTTATCAAAGAAAAGGGGCGTAGTTGAATATTTTATTCACCTGATAATCGTTTTCTTGAATATTTGAGTAAATTTATTCAAGAAAACCTAAAAAATATTCATTGATATTCAGCGTTTTGTGAATATTTAACCATTATTGCAAATACTATTTTTCTTTTTTTTAAATTCTGTTATATTATGG
>CAZFTH010000342.1:0-1665 GCA_964521745.1 uncultured Peptostreptococcaceae bacterium | reverse complement strand
GAAGGATATCCAGGATAAATCATTATTTTTGATGGCTGTACTTCTTTATACTCACTTGATACAGCTGAATCCTTTACCTTAGGAACAAGAGTTCCTTCACCATAATCATACACATAATGACTACTTATGATATGAAGATTATCTCCATTTTTTCTTGAAGATACATAGTAGCCTTCTTGCTCTAAAACTCTTTTTACTACTGGCTTTGATTTATCTGTGACATCGTAAATAACTGCTTTTGTAAAGCTTCCTTTTGCATTATAGGCATTTCCAACTACCATCAGCAAGTTTTCATCTATATAGATATCAGATGGATAAAGTGCTGATTCAAGATATCCTATAGTAGCCATTTTTTTCATATTGTTTTTATCAGCTTTGATAATTACAACTTGGTTGTCCTTAAGATAATAGATATATTCTCCATCAGTTTTAACTATATCAGCTTCATCTATTCCTTCGACTTGGACATTAGTAGAAGAATAGGAATCACCTTCACCTGCTCCATTTCCCATATCCATAGACATAACTGATTCTTCTTTTGCTGCTGGCATCATGTCATACATTACCATGTTTTGTCTTTGACTCATTTCTGAAAGTCTCTTAAGATTGCTCGCGTCACCTACTACAGTTTCTCCTTCATAAGCTGAGGCTTTATATTGCTTATATTTAGAATCTAGGCTTACCTTTATATCCTTCATGTCGTAAAGAGGAATCACTACAGCTTCTTTGTCACTTTTCAAGTTGATTAATACTGGAATTTCATTGCCTTTTTCATCTAAAAATCGTATGTCTTTATAAACTGTATCCTTATTGAGTTTATCGTTAAATTGCATCAAAAGTGGTTTATCGAGATTTATACTGTCTTGTGCGAAATTCGGTACAGGATTAACCGAAGTCAGCATAAATGTCATAGCTGCTGCTAAAGCAAGACTCACTAGCTTTTTCACTTTTCTTCCCCCTTTTTCACCATTTCTATTAGGAACATTTTATTTAAGAAATAAATATAGTATCTTTTTATCTCTTATTTATACTTATATCACTATTTTGCAAAAATATCTCTAGTTGTTACCGCACTGTAAACATTATAGCAAAACTGTAATCAAACTGATATTAAAGAGTAAGAATCCTATCCCTAGAACCATACAAATATGCCTAAAAACCTTGATCTATTTATAATAAAAATGCACTTGTAATCAAGCAGCTCTTATATTGGCTTGAAAAGATAATATAAGAGCTATTGATATCAAGTGCATTTAATTTTGTATGAATCATATAAATCTGCATAATTAGAGGTTTTTAATAGGTTCTATTTTTATAGATTCTTAATTAAGAAACTATCTATGTTTTCCTAAGAAAAACAACGTTATAGCTCCTGGTCCTGTATGAGAACCTATAATAGGTCCAATAGGGTGAATTATTACCTCTTTAACTTTATAGGCTTCTTTTATAAGAGATTCTAGATATCTAGCATCCTCTATGCAATCACCATGCCCAATAAAAATCGTCTGTTCCTCCAAATTTTCGGAAAGCTCAGCTAAGTAGTTAAATAAAACCTTAAGAGCTTTTTTTCTTCCTCTTACTTTATCAAGGGGAATCAGTTTTCCTTCATCATTTACATGAAGAATCGGTTTAATGTCTAGAGCAGTTCCAATAAAAGCTGTCATG
>CAZFTH010000341.1:0-1668 GCA_964521745.1 uncultured Peptostreptococcaceae bacterium | reverse complement strand
TTTAATTATTACTATATCATTTTTTTGTAAGATTCAAATAAATTTATATAATTTTTTTTATTTATTTCAAAAAATATTTACATAAACTTTGCTCTTATGAGCTAAGCGAAATAAGAATATTCGTCCAAAGTATCATCCCAACAAGAGCAAAGGGATAAGCAGCCCCGTAGCCTAGAGTCACATCTTCAGATTCAAATGCTTCTACTGCGCAGGCTAACCCTGGTGTACTAGTCATCCCTCCACAAATACCCCCAACTAAGTAAACAGGCTCAATTTTCAAAATGTAATAACCTATAATATGCCCTGCCAAAACACTTACTATAGCTATAAATAAGCCAATCATAAGAAGTATTGCCCCTGAATCCATGACCGCATTAATAGCAGTATATCCGTAATCCAGACCAACAATAGCCAAAAATCCATTTAAAGAGATATCTCTTACTACATCTAAAGATGTGTTTTCAAACTGAAGAGTTTTAAAATAGCTTCCTAAAAAAAGCGAACTTATTAATACTCCACCCGTTATCCCCAAAGATAAAACTATAAAACTGGAAATCTTGATTTTAATATTTCCAACTATAAGCCCTATCGTAATAACAAATAAAAATTTCCAAATATTAAAAGGGTATTTTATTGTTGAATCTATAGTTTTTAATTTGCTTTTAAAAGTATTTATATGTCTTTTACCTATCCAAGACGAATAAAGCATAACAACAATTATCCCCGGGACATAAGCTATAGAATAGCCCAGACCTATAGATGCGTCACTTAGTTTAGTTTGGCTAACTTCTAAAGCTGTAGCAAGTCCAGGCGAACTAGTAAGTCCTCCTTCATATGCACCTATAATAGAAAATGCTAACTGAGGATATAGCTTAATAAATAAATATGTACAACTTGCTCCTGTAGCAGTTATAAATAATGAAAGTATAATAAATTTAATTCCATGACTTGAAATTATATTTTTTATATTTTTTGAAGCCTTAAGGCCAACTGAGGCTATAAATCCAATCAAAACTAAGTTAAACAACTCATTAGGTATATCTATTTCTCCTAGTTGATACTTATTTATAAAAAAACTAATAAAAAGTCCTATAAATAAAGACATTGAGCTTCCTAGCTTAAATTTTCTAAAACTAATATTTCCAAGAAATGAACCTAACATCATACAAAAACTAATCAAAAATATAGGTGACCTAAATAAATTCATCCAATCAGCCCTTTTCACTTAAGATTATCCTAATAATATATAGTTTAATTCATATCGGAAAACTTTTGAACATATTAGTTAATAATAGTATAATAAAATTATATTTTTAAAAACTATACCAAAAAGATATAGTTTTTTTATTTTTTGTAACATATGTTACATACCCTAGTGAAATAATCGGGTATGATTAGAACATAAGATTTAGGGCATCAATCATAAAAAATAATTGTACCTAATTTCAGATATAATATTAATAAATCTGAAAATGAATGTAATTTAAAGGAGGAACTACGATGCCACAAGTAGCATATGGAAATTTACAAAAAATAAAAAATGGAAAAAGACTTTATAGTATTACTCCCCGTATCCCTGGCGGTTTTGTAAGTGCAAAAAACTTAGAAAAGTTTGCTGAAGTTGCAAGAAAATACAAATGCTCTATCAAGCTAACCTCTGGTCAAAGA
>CAZFTH010000340.1:0-1669 GCA_964521745.1 uncultured Peptostreptococcaceae bacterium | reverse complement strand
CACAAAGGGAGCATCCTCATTTAAAATTACATTTACTTTATTTCCACCTATTGCCCCTTTTGAAGCTTGACTTAACTTTATTTCAAATTCATCGCTAATCGAAAGTGTGCTCATCACTTCTATAAACCTATCGTAATTTAATCCTAGTCCAAGAAGTGAGGAAAGCATCATATCGCCTGATATGCCTCCAACTATATCCAAATATAAATTCATTTATATTCCTCCTATTGCAATTGCTTTATATATAATTCTATTTATTTTTTAATTGTTTTCCATTATATATCTACTACTACTTTTTGCTTATAGCCTGTTTATAGTGCTCGCTAGATATCCTGCCCCAAAGCCATTGTCAATATTTACTACGCTTAGTCCTGAAGAGCAGGAATTGAGCATAGTAAGAAGTGCTGAAAGCCCTCCAAAATTAGCCCCGTATCCTACCGAGGTAGGAACAGCTATCACTGGTACCTCCACTAGTCCTCCAAGTACGCTAGGAAGAGCTCCTTCCATACCTGCAACCGCAATAACTACTCTGCATCTCCTAAGCTCATCTTGCTTTGATAGCAGTCTGTGGATTCCAGCCACGCCAGCATCATAGATGCGAATCACTTTATTGCCTAAAAACTCTGCAGTTATAGCTGCCTCTTCTGCTACATACATATCTGAAGTACCAGCTGTTACTACTGCAATTTCACCCTTGCCTTTAATTTCTATTTCCTTGACCTTTAGAGTCATAACCCTAGACATACTGTGATATTCTAAATCCTTAAACCTTTCCTTAAGATATTCATAGCTCTGTTCATTTAGTCTAGTCCCTAGGATATTGCTATTTTTTTCTAGAAGCTTTTCCATTATACCTGCTATCTGCTCCTTAGTCTTACCTTCACAGTAAATAACCTCTGGATAGCCATTTCTAAGGTTCCTATGATGGTCGACTTTTGCATAACCAATGTCCTCATAAGAAATACTGCTCAACTTTTCAGCAGCCGTATTAACATCTATTTCATCAGTTTTTATTTTATTTAGTATATCTATTAATGATTTTTTATCCATAATGCCTCCATTATCTTTTAATAATATATTTTAATCAAACATAATTTAACTTCATTCGATATTTATTATACCATATTAAATTTGTCTAAATTTATAATGCAAAACAAAACTCTCATATAATTCATAATAAAAATATTTAAAAATAAATAAAGGTGGGAAAATTTCCACACCTTTATTTACTAATTATCTTTGTAATTTTAAGTTCTAATATTTAGACTAATATTATCATAAATAGTTTCTTACATCATTCCTGGCATTCCGCCGCCCATTGGCATAGCTGGCTCATCACTCTTGATTTCAACTACTGCTGCTTCTGTAGTAAGAAGTGTAGCTGCAACTGATGCTGCATTTTGAAGAGCTGATCTAGTTACTTTAGTAGGGTCAATAATACCAGCATCAATCATGTTTACATATTGCTCGTTTAGAGCATCGAATCCATGGTCTTTATCCGATTTTCTTACGTTTTCAACAATTACAGCACCTTCAAGTCCAGCGTTTATAGCAATTTGCTTAAGTGGCTCTTGAAGAGCTTTTATAACTATTTGGATGCCTGTCTTAGTTTCTGCAGTGTTTTCTTCTTTTAGTAGAGCTTCTACTGCATCCATAACTGCAACTAAAG
>CAZFTH010000339.1:0-1676 GCA_964521745.1 uncultured Peptostreptococcaceae bacterium | reverse complement strand
AAACCTAGAGTAGTAATTGCTAAAGCGACCATTACGGCTCTTGTTAAAGATGTGCTTCCTGTTAATAGTGGATCACGCATAGAAGCAGTAAAACAAAATCTTGATTTCTGAAGTATAAAACCAAATGCATTACCTGTCACCCAGAAAAAAGCTAATAAATTAGATTTTGTTGATAGATAAATACCAAACAATGCGATAAATAAAAAGATACCAATACCCAAAGGAATTTGGTTTTTCTTAGGTTTTCTACGTGAGTTAGATGAAGCTCTACTACTTCTTCTTGAAGAAGCAGAAGTTTCTGTAGAATTAATTTCAGACATATTTCACACTCCTCTTGTTATAATTTTGCTAATCTCTTTATGTTTTGATTATAGCATAAGGCAATAGGTATTACTTATTACATGTAATTATGTAACATAAGTAGTTTCTATGGTAGAAAATTTGCTATAAGCATTGCTTATAATCTTATAACTATATATAATAATTGTTAATAAAATAACCGTTTATATATTTTTATTTTTAACAATAAGGAGATTAATAAGATGAATATTGAATATTTAAGATTTTTTTATGAAGTTGCTTCTGCTAAAAGCATATCAAAAGTTGCAAATAATTCGCATATTTCACAACCTGCACTCAGTCAACAAATTCATAAACTAGAAGACAATCTGGGGTATAAACTTTTAGATAGGAGCAATAAAGGAGTTCAGTTAACTGAGGCTGGTAAAATTGTAGAAAAATATGCAAAGAATATACTAAAGGTATATGAAAATATGCTAGTAGATTTAAATGATATAAGCAATAACAATAAGACTATAAGAATAGATGCCTTTCCTACGATGGCAACTTATGCACTTCCATGTACTATATATATGATAAAAGAAAAATACTCGAATTATAATTATTATCTTAATTCCGACTACTCACAGAAGGTTGAAAGCAACATAATAAATGACGTTTGCGATGTGGGATTTATTGAAGGAGCACCTGATAATAATGATTTATTTTATTCATCAGTTGGTAGGGATAGAATGGTGATTGTTGCAGGAAAAGATTATGATATAACAGATAAAATAGCTGTAGATGAGTTAAATAGGTATCCAATGATACTTTTAATCGAAGAGTATAAAGCTCAAAAAGTATTAGAAAAAAAACTTATGGATTTAGGCTTTGACATAAAAAATCAGAATGTGTTATTTAGTTTAGATTCTATAGAATCAATAAAAACATTATTGATAAAGAGCTTAGGAATATCAATTCTTCCATATAGCTCTATTAAAAAGGAGCTGTATCTTAAACAATTAAAAGAAATTAAAGTTTTTGATGAGAGCTTAGAATATGATGTAAATATAATTTATAAAAAGGATAAAGAGATGGATACAAGCGTAAAAGAGTTTATTGATTTCCTTAAAAAAGTAGGAGAAAAAAGCTTTTGTTAATTTATCTCTACAAAAATTTCCCATACACCAGTTATAACTTCATCAAAATAAAAAGTGTAGGGGGATTTTTGAAGAATATCGTTTATATTTTCTAAAACGCAGCTATGGTCAGTGATTAATTTTATAGTTTGGTTAGCAGAAGCAGTTTTAATTGCGTCTTTAAGTTTAAGGATTGGAACTGGACACATATCACCTAGACAATCAATCTCTATCATTTCTATTCTCCTGACTGTGGTT
>CAZFTH010000338.1:0-1676 GCA_964521745.1 uncultured Peptostreptococcaceae bacterium | reverse complement strand
CCTTTCTAAAGAATATGAGTACTGGAGATTCTTAAATGAACGGTTGGAAAAAGCAGTATCCTATGTACGACAGCAAAATCCATCAGCAATAATAGCAATTATCATTGATGCAGCAGATAATAGCATGGTTGCAGCGAATTATTTTAAGGAAGAGTGTTTTTTACAGGGATTATTGAATGAATCCTTACCTGATGGTGTACGTGTAATCGTTACTACAAGAACAGAAAGAAGATACTTAATTCCATTTGGAGATGAACTAAAAATCTTTGATCTTCCTCCATTTGAACTATCCGGGAGCTCTCAACATATCCGGTCTGTATTTCAAGATGTGACAAATTCACAATGTGAGGAATTTCATATACTTACAGATAAAAATCCCCGTTTACAAACATACATGTTATCTGAATCTAGTTCAGTAGATGAGATGTTATCACATATGAAACCAGAAGGAAAGACCATGGATTCTTTGTTTAAAGAGTTTATTGATGGTGCCCAAAGGCAATATAATAGCATAGTAGATATAGAAATTTTATTTTCGACACTAATTAATTTACCAAGACCAATCCCAGTTGATGTATTATATGAAATCTGCGATATAACAATTGATGCTTTGGTAAGCATAAGTGTTGAGTGTCGCCGTGGTTTTTATATTGAAGGTTCTTTTATATTTCTTAAAGACGAAGATTTTGAAACATACTTAAGAAATTGTTATGGGGATAATCAAGAAGCAATTGAAACTATTTCTGAATACATGTACTTAAATAGAACAAGCAATTCTTATTGTTCTAGATATGTTCACATATTTATAGATAAAGCGAATTCATTTGAACTATTGGTTGATATTGCACTAAATGAAAAAGTTGATGGTAGTGATTTAGGTATAGCGCAAGTAAATCAAATAATGAAGCAACGTATACAATATGCACTGAAAAGACAGGAGATGAATGATCCACAAAATCGTCTGTTGGCATGCAAATTAGTATACAGACTGATTGATTGTAACACTAATGAAGATGCATTAAAAGAATTTATTTTTAATGCGCCTGATGAAGCAGTATTATACTGTGATGAAATCTCCCTTTATAATATTTTTCATACGGATTCAAATGACTTTGATAGTTTAGGGAAAGCGGCGCTTGTATTCTCTCATTTTCCTAATTATCATACTGATTCACAACAATACATCAAAAGTTATTTAGCATCAATTAAAGCTTACTATAATAAAAACAAGGATCATAGGGGTTATCATTATCAACCTAGTATAATAGATATTATAAATATAGCAGAGGCAATGTTGAGATTAGGAGAACAGGAAAGTGCTATTAGATTAATATGTGGATGGGACCCTAGGAAGGTTGCGACTAAGCATGTTTATCAGATTTTCATAAAGCTTTTGAAATACGATTATCATGAGCTCTATGAACCATTGCTATCAAAAAAATGGAGAAGTCCTAATAAGCTGGCTATCGTTTGTGCATATATTTCATTAGGGAAAGAACCGCCGAAAATATACATTGATTATCTCTTAAAATTATTCAAACGAATGAGTAAAATTCCTGATAGTCGTTTCAGCAAAGGGCAGCTATTGTTGTTTTCAGAGTATTTGATGCATTTTAGAAATACAAGGGATACTGTAACTGATTTATTGGATAAATTTTCAGTAGAAATTGAATTTT
>CAZFTH010000337.1:0-1677 GCA_964521745.1 uncultured Peptostreptococcaceae bacterium | reverse complement strand
TTCACTCCTTTCGTTTCTTAACACAGGTTAATGCTTACTCCTCATATAGAGGGGGTGGGCACATCTAAATTGCTTTTCCCAATGGTATAATTCACCTAGTACCCTCGAAAATATATAGATTTTAGAAACTACTGGAAAATAAATAGAAAATTGTTACAATTTGGTTTGACCTTGACTGACCCTAAGGTTAGAATATAAAGTAAGGGATAATATAAATTGAAAGTAGTAAAATGGCAGAGAATACAGGCAATATTGGTTTTGAAGAAACCTTATGGAAGGCAGCAGATAAATGAAGAGGTAGTATGGATGCCTCAATAATCATTCATAATGATAGAGGTGCTCAATTCTAATTAAAATCAAATTTAGAGGCAAGTCCAATTTGTAAATTTATCAGAAGCTATTCTAATAAAGGTAACCATGGGATAATGTAGTAATAGAATGATTTTGTTCTCATGTTAAAAGAAAGTATTTAACAGGTTTGTTGTAAAACACTTTAGTCATGCACATGAATTAATATTTGAGTATATATAATCATTATGATATAGTTTTACCTTTGCTTATGAGGATAAATATACTAGATTGAAGATTCTATATGTATTAAGCTTTGTCGTCCGTTCTATTAGTAGACAAACAGTTAAATGGATGCAACTATAAATAAACATTAATTTATTTTAGAGCAGATATTGATTTGATTAAAGTTAATATTTTATAATTAAAAGTAGTACATATTAATACCCTAGAAATAGTAACTACAAAAAAATGGAGGGAAAATAATGAAGAATAAAGCTGTTGTTTTAGGTTCGAATTATTATATTGGATTGAGTATAATAAGATGTTTGGGTTCCAAAGGGATATATACAGTAGCTGTAGATTATTCTGAAAATGATACTTACGGAGCAAAATCAAAATACTTAAAAGAACAGCTTATAGCTCCTCACTATAAACTGAATCCTCAAGAATTACTTGAGTATTTAATCAATTACGCAAAGAATGAAATATTTAAACCTATACTATATCCTAGTGCAGATGCATATGTAGAATTCATGGATAATTACTTAAATGAATTAAGAGAGTATTATTTAATTCCAATGACAGAAAAAGGAATATGGACAAGTGTTATGGATAAAGTAGAGCTCAGTGAAAAAGCAATAGAATTTGGAGTTTTGATTCCTGAAACAGTTAACAGTAGTGATAATAATTTATACAGTGAAGTAGAAACTAGGATAAAATATCCTTGTATTGTTAAGCCAACAGATTCCCCAGCTTTCTCTGCAAAATTCAGAAAAAAAATGTTCTTATGTAATGATGATCAAGATTTAAAGAATGCATTAAATTTAGCAAGAAATGAAAACCTTGATGTTTTTGTACAACGAATCATTCCTGGTGAAGATGATAATATGTATACATTTGATGCTTATATGAATAGTGATTCTGAAGTGACTCATTGGGTTACATGCAGAAAACTGAGACAATATCCGATTAACTATGGAGCATCTGTATACACAGAGCAAAAATATGTACAAGAATTATATGAGATAAGTAAACCTTTTTTTAAAGCATTAAATTATAAAGGATTTGGAGAAATCGAATTTAAAAAGGATAATAAAACTGGCAAATATTATTTGAGTTAATTGCATAATTTAAAATTGTTGAAATAACTAACTTTTTTTGGCCAGC
>CAZFTH010000336.1:0-1682 GCA_964521745.1 uncultured Peptostreptococcaceae bacterium | reverse complement strand
CGGTGGTCGCCGTATCATTAAATTCAGGAATAGATACGGTTGGAGTATTAACTCAATACAGACCCCTAATACTAAATACTCATATTGGAATAGGCAGCCCTTGGGATTTGGATAGAAAAACAGGAGGAGTTTCAATTTTGCCTCCATATATGAATGAAACTGAGGGAAGCTGGTATAGAGGGACGGCTCATGCTATTTATCAAAATATCAATTTTATTGAGCAGTACGATCCTGAATATGTACTTATTTTATCGGGAGATCATATTTATAAAATGGATTATAATAAGATGTTGGAATACCATAAAGAAAAAAAATCAAAAGCTACTATTGCCGTTCTAGAAGTTACCATAGAAGAAGCTAAACGTTTTGGAATTATGAATACAACATCTGATGATAGAATTTATGAATTTGAAGAAAAACCCCAAAAACCAAAGTCAAACCTTGCATCTATGGGAGTATATATATTTGATTGGAAAATATTAAGAAAATACTTAATTGATGGAGAAAAAGATAAAAGTGCTGATGACTTTGGTAAGGACATAATACCAATTATGCTAAATGATGGTATAGATTTGTTTGCATATAGATTTAAAGGATACTGGAAGGATGTAGGAACAGTTGAAAGTTTATGGGAAGCAAATATGGACTTAATTGACCCTAAAAACCCATTGGATTTGCATGACAATAAATGGAAAATTTACTCAGTAAATCCTATTATGCCACCACAATACATTTGCCATGGTGGAAAAGTCAATTATTCCTTAGTTGTAGAGGGATGTATAGTTTGCGGAGAAGTAAACCATAGTGTATTGTTTTATGGTGTAAAAGTGGGAAGAGGTTCTGTAATAAAAGATTCGGTAATCATGCCAAATGCTATTATTGAAGATAATGTATATATAGAAAGGTCGATAATAGGTGAAGGGGTAGTAATAAAATCAGGAACAAAGATTTTTGATGAATCAGGAGAGATTTCACTTATTGAGCAAGGCACAGTAATTAGTCCAGCTAGAGAAGACAAGCAAAAGCCAAAAGAAGACATATCACTTAGCTTTGAGGAAGAAGGTGCTATTAATGCTTAAAAATTGCCAAGGAATCATCAATCTTAGTGAAAATGAATACAATATAAAAAAACTGGTAAATGACAGACCGATAGCATCTATTCCTATAGCTGGAAGATATAGAGTAATAGATTTTGTACTTTCAAATATGGTAAATGCAGGTGTTCAGAATATAGGAGTTTTTACTGATTATAATCATAGGTCTTTGTTAGATCATACAAGTAATGGTAAAGCTTGGGATTTGGATAGAAAAATAGATGGCTTATTTATTTTTTCTCCTAATTTTAATCCTTTTACATCAAGTGTACCAAGAGGAGATATTCATAATTTTTATTCAAATTTGGATTATATCAAATTAAGCAAACAGGAATATGTTTTGATATCATCTAGTTATATGATTGCAAATATAGACTTTAAATCAATGTATCAGAACCATATTAAGGATGGAGCTGATATTAGTATAGCATATACAAGCGTTCAAAATGCTGATACAGATTTCGAAAGATGTTATTTATTAAACCTTGGAAAAACTGGAAGAGTAGTATCTGTCGGAGTCAATATGGGACATAGGAAAACTGCGGATGTATCTATGGAAATTTACCTTATGAAAAAAGAACTACTTTT
>CAZFTH010000335.1:0-1685 GCA_964521745.1 uncultured Peptostreptococcaceae bacterium | reverse complement strand
TGAATAACTTTCTTAATCTAGGAGCAGAAGAAGTCCAGATAGTGAATTTAGATGGTGCTCTTGGGGATAAGTCTGCAAATATGGGGATAATAAAGGACATCTGCAAATCGAAAACATCACAAAGGCAAAAGATTCAGCTAGGAGGAGGAATAAGAACTATTGAAGATATAGAAACTGCTCTAGAGCTTGGAATAGACTCTGTAGTTATTGGCTCGATGATAGCAGAAGATTTTGAGCTATTTGCAAAAGCAGTAGGAATATATAAAGATAAAATAGTTGCAGCTCTTGATGTGAACGGTGAAGCGCTGATGACTAGAGGCTGGCTAGATGGTTCAGAGGCACTGGTATATGATATCACGAGTAAGCTGGAAAATCTAAATGTAAGAAGAATAGTATTAACAGATATCACAAAGGATGGAACACTTTTAGGTCCAAATATTAACCTAGCTCTAGAGCTAAGTAAAATCTACAGTGGAGAGATAATAGTTTCTGGTGGAGTAGCTGACTATGAAGATTTAGAGAGTATAAAAGATAATAAGCTTGCAGGAGCAATACTAGGCAAGTCCATATACAGTGGCAGAATAGATTTGGAAAAAGCATTTGAATTAGGAGGAAGTTATGGCATATAAACGCATTATCCCATGTCTTGATGTAAAGGATTCAAAGGTAGTTAAGGGTATTAATTTTGAAGGCTTAAAAACTATAGCAGATCCAGTTGAGCTTGCTCAAAAATACTACATGGATGGAGCAGATGAGCTAGTATTTTTAGATATATCAGCAACCTTAGAAGCTAGAAAAACTATGCTTGAAATGGTAGAAAAAGTTGCAAAGTCAATATTTATTCCTTTTACTGTGGGAGGAGGAATCTCAACAGTTGAGGATATGAGAAATGTGATTTTAAAAGGTGCGGATAAGGTATCGATTAACAGCAGTGCAGTAAAAAATCCTAAGCTGATAACTGACGGAGCCAAGCTATTTGGAAGTCAGTGCATAGTAGTAGCAGTAGATACTAAAAAAATAAATGGCAGAGAAGAAGTAGTAATAAATGGAGGAACTACTCAGACAGGAATTGATGCTCTGGAGTGGATAAAAAAGGCGGCAGATTTAGGGGCTGGGGAGATACTTTTAACTAGTATGGACAGTGACGGGACAAAGAGTGGATATGATACTGAATTTCTAGATAAAGTAACAAAGGCTGTGAATATTCCAGTGATAGCCTCTGGTGGGTGCGGTTCAAAAGAAGATATCCTAGAGGTATTTGAAAAAACAGGAGCTACTGGAGCATTAGCTGCCTCTATATTTCACTACAATCAAGATAATATAGGAAGTGTAAAAAAATATCTATCACAAAATGAAATATCAGTTAGGGTGGGATAAAGCTATGGTTGATTTTAGCAAAGGATTGGTTCCAGTAATAGTTCAAGATTATAATACAAATCAGGTGCTGATGCTAGGATACACAAATGAGGAAGCGTATAGTAAAACACTTGAGACTAGGTGTGTATATTTTTATAGCCGAAGTAGAGCCAAACTCTGGAAAAAAGGGGAAACCTCAGGAAATATTTTAAAGGTTAGAGAGCTGTATTTAGACTGTGACTCAGATACAGTACTTATAAAAGCTCTACCAGAAGGGCCTACTTGTCATACTGGTGAAACTAGCTGTTTTTTCAACCAAATAGTTTAAG
>CAZFTH010000334.1:0-1699 GCA_964521745.1 uncultured Peptostreptococcaceae bacterium | reverse complement strand
AACCAGCCGCAGAGCCTCTACCTGGGCCTACCATTATATTGCTTCTTTTCGAAAAATCTATAAAATCCCAAACTATAAGGAAGTATTCAACATAACCCATATTTTCTATTACATTAAGTTCAAAATCCAGTCTTTCTTGAAGCTTACAATCTATGGTTTTATATCTATCTACTAAGCCATTTTGGCACAGCTGTCTAAGATACTCGCTAGGAGCTTTGTTTTCGGGTACGCTATACTCAGGCAAATGAATAGTATTAAAATCAAAATCCACATTACATCTATTGGCAATTTCCCAAGTATTTCTAAGTGCCTGCCCATCATCTGGAAACAGTTCATACATTTCTGATTGCGACTTAAAATAGAATTCATCTGTTTCAAATTCCATTTTATGCTCATCTGCTAAAGTTTTTCCAGTTTGGATACATAAGAGAATATCATGGGTTTTAGCATCGTCTTTATCCACATAATGAACATCATTGGTCGCTACTAGAGGTATCCCAGTGTCCTGTGAAAGCTTTCTAAGAAATATATTTACCTTTTTCTGCTCTCTTATTCCGTGGTCTTGAAGCTCTAGAAAAAAATTGTTTTCACCAAATATATCTCTGAGCATCAGTGCAATTTCTTTCGCTTCTTTATATTGACCATTCATAAGCTTTTGCTGTATTTCTCCTGCTAGACAGGCCGATAGTCCAATCAATCCCTCTGAATGCTCCTTTAGTATTTTATAATCTATTCTAGGCTTATAATAAAATCCATCTACAAAACCCATAGACACTAGCTTTACTAGATTTCTATAACCCTTTTCATTTTCTGCCAGAAGTATTAGATGTCCTGATTTTTTATCTATTCCTTCTTTGTCCTTATATGTTCTTGAGGCTGTATATACCTCACAGCCTATTATAGGCTTAATTCCATTTGCCTTTGCTTTTTTATAAAAATCAATAACGCCAAACATAACTCCATGGTCTGTTATTGCTACAGCATCCATTGAGTAATCCTTGGCGCGTTGTATTAGTTTATCAATTTTGGCAAATCCATCCAGCAAACTATACTGAGTATGAAGATGAAGATGCACAAATTTCTTATCCATAATTACCACCATCCAACACTACTATATAAGAATTCATTTATATGATTTTCTTTAACTCTATTGTAGCATAAAAGGTAGTAGATTATTTTCTTAATTTATTAAAAAGCAGGAACAACCGCTCCACCATATTTCTTTTCTATAAAGCTTTTCACTTGATCGCTTTGAAGTGCATTTAGTAATTTGATTAGGTTTTCATTTTTTTCATCCTCAGGTCTTACTACAAGTATATTTGCATAGGGAGATTCTTTGCCTTCAGATAATAAGGCATCCTTAGTTAAATCCAGTCCTGCTTCAATAGCATAGTTCGTATTTATTACACTTGCATCTACATCCTCTAAAGTTCTAGGAAGCTGAGCCGCCTCTACTTCTTTGAATTCAATGTTTTTAGGATTGCTTTCTATATCTTTAAGCGTCGCTTCTAGTCCAGAGTTTTCTTTTAATTTAATTAAGCCATTATTTTCAAGTAATATAAGCGCTCTTCCTTCATTTGTCGGGTCATTTGGTATCGCAATCTGAGCGCTATCTTTTAGTTCCTCTATTGAGCCTAGTTTTTTTGAATAAAGTCCTAGAGGCTCAACATGAACATTTCCTATACTAGATAGCTTTAAA
>CAZFTH010000333.1:0-1699 GCA_964521745.1 uncultured Peptostreptococcaceae bacterium | reverse complement strand
GATGTGATTCTCATATGAACCTCTTTTGCTCCTGCTGCTCTTAGGCTCTCTATTAATCTTTTAGAAGTAGTTCCTCTTACTATTGAGTCATCAACTAGTACTACTTTTTTTCCTTTTACCACATCTACTATAGGGTTTAGCTTTAGTTTTACTGCTATTTCACGTTCTCTTTGAGTCGGCTTGATAAAGGTTCTTCCCATGTAGCGATTTTTTACTAGCCCTTCCATTATAGGGATGCCAGATTTACTTGAAAAACCTATAGCTCCTGGCCAGCCTGAGTCTGGAACTGGAACGATTACATCTGCATCGACTGGGCTTTCTTTTGCTAGGATTTCTCCTGTTTTTACTCTGAATGAGTAAGCATTTAGTCCATCTATTGTTGCATCTGGTCTAGCAAAATAAATATGCTCAAATATACAAGTCGACATAGGAGCCTTGTGCTCGTACATATGAGACTCCATTTTATTATCCTTTACTATTACTATCTCTCCAGGCTCTAAATCTCTGATATATTCTCCGCCTAGTACATCTATTACCCCTGTTTCTGAAGCGAAGATATAGTCATCTCCACGTCTTCCCATAACTAGTGGTCTAAATCCGTATGGGTCTCTTACTGCTACCATTTTGTCTTTTAGCATTACTACAAGAGAGTACGCTCCTTTTATGAGATCCATGGTTTTTTTAACCGCATCTAGCATATTTCCGTTGTAGTATCTAGATATAAGATAAAGAATAACCTCTGAATCTATAGTAGTCTGGAACATCATTCCATCTTCTTCTAGCCTTGTCTTAAGTAGTTGATTATTTATTAAGTTTCCGTTATGAGCTATTGCTATTCTCTTGCCTTTTGAAAATCCAAGCAGTGGCTGAGTGTTATATTCGTAGCTTCCTCCTGCTGTAGAGTAGCGTACATGTCCTATTCCTATATTGCCGTTCATATTTTGAATATTTTCTTCTCTAAATACCTCTTGAACTAGTCCCATTCCTTTGTGACAGCTGATATCCTTATCATCTGATACTGCGATTCCACAGCTTTCCTGTCCTCTATGCTGAAGAGTGTTAAGTGCATAAAATAAATCTCTTACTACTGGTTCGTTAGAATATACCCCTACGATTCCGCACATAATTATTTAATCCTTTCTAAGACTTCTTGGTAGCCTTCAATAACAGAACCTAAATCTCTTCTAAATCTATCCTTATCAAGCTTTTTATCTGTATCCTTATCCCACAATCTGCAAGTATCAGGAGAAATCTCATCTGCAAGAATAATTTCACCTTCTTCTGTTTTTCCGTACTCGATTTTGAAATCAACAAGCTTTAGGTTTGCTTTCATAAAAAAGCCTTTAAGAATTTCATTTATTTTAAATGTCTCTTGCTTGATAAACTCTACTTCTTCTCTAGTAACTATTCCTAATGCAATAGCATGATCATCATTTATTAGTGGATCACCTAGGTCATCTCTTTTGTAGCAGAATTCAAAGATAGGTGTTTCAAATACAATACCTTCTTTCATATCCAATCTTTTTGCCATAGATCCTGCGCTTATATTTCTAATTATAACCTCTAGTGGAAGAATAGTTACTTTTTTTACTAGCATATCTCTTTCGTCGATTTGCTTTATGAAGTGAGTTTTGATGCCTTTTTCATTAAGCATAGTGAAAATGTGACTAGATATCGCATTGTTAAGCTGTCCTTTTCC
>CAZFTH010000332.1:0-1706 GCA_964521745.1 uncultured Peptostreptococcaceae bacterium | reverse complement strand
AATAACAAATGCTAAGCTTTCAAAAGCCCAGTGTAAAAAAGTTGCTCAGGTAGCTCACAATGGATATGCAAGAGCTATATCTCCGATACACACAACTTTAGATGGAGATACAGTTTTTACTTTAGCAACGGGAGAAATTGAAACAAGTATCGATGTGGTTGCAAATTTGTCCAGTGAAGTAATGCAAGAAGCAATATACAGCGCTGTCAAAAGCTCAAAATCTGTTTTAGGCTTAAAAACCTTCAATGATTTTTTAGATGAAAAGTAAAATAAGTATCTAAAAAAATAATTTGAAAAATTATACAAAAACTATGGAAATTGGGTATAAATTAGCATATAATATTTATTTGTAAGTCAGTATTTATTCATATAAAACTGAACTTTGTGTATTAACATTATTTTATTAGTCCGGCATCCATGAAGGAGCTGGAACGGAGGTGGACAAATTGATAGAAACAAAGAAGTCCTTTACAGTAAGGCGAATGACAGTAACGGGTATGCTAGGAGCGATTTCGGTAGTCTTAGGAATGACACCACTTGGATTTATTCCAATTGGAACCACAAGTGCTACAATTATGCACATTCCAGTAATAGTAGGGGCAATAGTTGAAGGACCTATAGTAGGAATGCTTGTAGGCTTAATATTTGGAATATCTTCTTTAATTAGAAGTATAACAATACCTACTCCAACATCGTTTGTGTTTTGGAACCCACTCGTATCAATTTTACCTAGAATCCTTATAGGATTAGTTTCATATTATATTTATAAAATATGTATAAAAACAACTAAAAATGAAGCTGTATCATTAGGGATAACGGGAGCACTAGGCACACTTGTAAACACGCTAGGGGTCCTAGGAATGATTTATGTTTTATATGCAGAAAGATTTGTTACAGCAATAGGGTTATCTGCTGATAATGCATTTAAAATAATTAGTGGAATTGGAATAACAAATGGTTTACCAGAAATGTTTGTTGCTATGATTATAGTTACAGCAGTAGTTAAGGCAATTAAAAAAGTAAAAAAATAAAAACTATCAAAAGAAATAGGGAAGCCATTGGCTTCCCTTAAAATATACTTAGAGGTGAATTATGTTACTAGTATTTGATGTTGGAAATACGAATATGGTTTTAGGAGTTTATAAGGAGAAACAGCTTATATGCAACTTTAGAATTGGAACTGATAAATCTAAAACTTCAGATGAATATGGTGTAATAATAAGACAATTATTTGAATATGAAAAAATATCATTAGATGATATTCAAGATGTAATAATATCATCGGTTGTTCCAGAAGTTATGCATTCCCTTGAAAATTTTTCATTTAAATACTGCTCCAAAGAACCTATAATAGTAGGACCTGGAGTAAAGACAGGGATTAACATAAAATATGAAAATCCCCAACAAGTGGGAGCCGATAGAATAGTAAATGCTGTAGCTGGTTATGAAAAATATGGTGGGCCTCTTATACTTATAGATTTCGGAACGGCTACGACATTTTGTGCAGTTTCTCAAAAAGGAGAATACTTAGGAGGAGCTATATCGCCAGGAATAAAAATTTCAAGCGAGGCACTTTTTCAAAGAGCATCAAAGCTTCATAAAGTTGAAATAGCTAAGCCTAAAGGTGCTATAGGCAAAAATACTACATGGGCAATGCAATCAGGAATAGTTTTCGGATATGCAGGGCTTGTAGATAATATAGTTTC
>CAZFTH010000331.1:0-1707 GCA_964521745.1 uncultured Peptostreptococcaceae bacterium | reverse complement strand
TAGTTTTTGCAGAAGAATCAAATGCAAATTATTCTTCGATTGAACAATTTAAAAACCTTAAAATTTCAACTGTTGATAATGTTGACCAAGCTATAGGAAGAATATCTTTATCTGTGGTTTTATCAGGGGCAGATGGAAACTACGGTATAAAAGATACTGCAAGTAAACTGTTTCCAACATACAAATAAATAAAAAAGGTGAAATTATGAAAATAGCAGTGTTAGTTCCAGCGTATAATGAGGAAAATCAAATTAGAAATACAATAAAAGGAATAATGGACATACCTTATGATATAGATCTATTTGTAATAGATGATGGTTCAACTGATAATACAGTAAAATATGTTCAAGAGTTTAAAAACGTTAACCTGCTTACTTATGGAGCAAATAAAGGAAAAGGATTTGCTCTCAATTTTGGACTAAAAAAAGTAATTGGCAATTATGATATAATTGGTTTTTTAGATGGAGATATTGGAGAAACATCATCTGAAGCTGAGAAGCTAATAAAACCCATTTTATATGACAACATTGATGTGACTATTGCTCAGTTCCCATCTGCAAAGAAAAAAGGTGGATTTGGATTTGTAAAGAGATTGTCATTTTCAGGAATTAAATATTTTACTGGAAAAGAAATTTACAGTGGGTTATCTGGTCAAAGATTTTTTAAAAAAGAAGTGCTTGAAATTATAGAAGAGATTCCGTTTGGCTATGGAGTCGAAGTAGGAATGACTATTGATATTTTAAAGAAGGGCTTTACAATTAAAGAAGTTCCTGTTGTAATGACTCACAATGAAACAGGGAGAAATATTTCCGGTTTTATCCATAGATTTAAACAATTTTATCATATTATATTGATTCTTATAAAAAAATTGTTTAAGAATTAATTAAAGAGGGTTTATAAGGAGAGAACTATGCAATACGCTATTATAGGATTTGTTATAGCAGTGATGACAGGAAAGTTTTTCCTTAGTCAAATTTATAACATACTATTTGATTCAAATATGCTTCAAGAAAATTTCAAGGGAGAAAAAATACCCATTGGAATGGGACTTTTCTTTATACCATCATTAATTATTTTTTCTATGTTTTTTCAATTACATTATAACGATACTGGCATAAATCTGATTTTAGTAGGATGCATATTGATGGCTTTTGTAGGATATTTGGATGATAGTACAGTAGATAAATCTAACAAAGGATTAAAGGGACATATAAAGCAGCTCTTTAAAAATAAAGTTACTACAGGAATGCTTAAAGCTTTGGCAGGATTTGGCATTTCATTATATATATCTCTTAGCATTTCCAATAGCCTACAAGAGATTATTATAAATACTTTACCAATTTCATTATTTACTAATTTTATGAATTTGTGGGATTTGAGGCCAGGAAGAGCTACTAAAGTGTTTATATTAATTGCAATTATCGGATTCTTTTTATCTATATCTTATACGCAATACTATTTTGCATTATTTATATGTTTAAGTCTTATATATATAAAAGGAGATTTAACTGCAAAGTATATGCTTGGAGATACGGGCTCAAATTTACTTGGTATATTTTTAGGAATCTGCTTTGCCATTGATTTAGCATTTTATTATAAAATTGCTCTTGTAGTCTTCCTTATGGTGATGCATATATTCGCAGAGAAAGTGTCCTTTTCAAAAATAATTGCAAAAGCCTATCCAATTGGAGAAACGCTTACTTTCAA
>CAZFTH010000330.1:0-1716 GCA_964521745.1 uncultured Peptostreptococcaceae bacterium | reverse complement strand
ATCCTGCCCCTACAACTTTTTCCAAATATTATCTTAAAGTACCCGAGGTAGTAATCTCAAAGTTTACCTTTATATTGAATTCTACTTTAGCTAAAGCTTCATTCCACAATTCCTTTGACCAATCTCCCCTATAGTGCATACGAAAAACCTCACCAAGCTGAATAGGGTCCACCTGAAGCTTCTGAAGTCTTTCTAATAAACTATATATATTGATTTCTAGATTTTTAGCTATCTCATCCTGGAGAGCCTGTTTTTCATCTGGGTTTTCTAAATGCATATTTCCTGTATAACCATATAATTGTCCTCTAAGATTTAACTTAATGTTAACCTTTGGATCTTGTATATTTTTATTGCTTTTTATCTTAACCTTAGATTGAACAAATTCCAACAAAATGCTTTCTAATCCATCTATTTCTTCGGGATTTATTTTTATGGCCGCTATTCTTTTCCTTTTGGCTAATCCAAAAATAAGATTGGACTCCCAGGGTGCAACTGTATCAATCATTTTATCCCCTTTAAATATAGCTATTTCCTTTATTTCAACTTCCTCATTTTCCTTTACTAGAAAAGGTGCCATAGGGTCTGATATTTCATTAGTTAGGTTATATATAAAATAATGTATAGTAGAATAGGGATTAAAGTAGGTCTCTTGTCTAGGTTTTAATAAATCTTTTAAGAAGGTACTAATGGAAGGCTTTTCAGGGTCATTATCAATCAAAAAATCCTCAATATTACCCTTTACAATAGCGATAAATACATTATTAGCAATAACCGGATCCTGATATATCTCCTTTACTATATGCTCTAATCCTATTTGTCTTGCAAAATCCTCACTAAATAAAACAACCCTTAGTTGTCCAAAATGAATAGATTTATCTGACTTTTTAGATATATCTATTAGAGCTTCCCTTGTAACATCTATTTCTGTAGAATAGATTTGCGTTTTAGCCTCTGTATCACTATCAGTTTTAGGATAAGTTATTATCACCTTAGATTTTCCTTCCTTTCCCATGTCATATCCTATAACCTCCACTAAGCCAAAGTCTTCAAGATGTGCCTGTTCAAATCGCCGTACACATCCATTAGATGTAGTAATAAATAATATAAGAAATAAACAAATACATTTTTTCATCCTAACTTACCTCCAGTGTACTTAAACTTATGAATTAAAAGTAGCAATATAGGTAATAAAATAACACCATAACCTATATATACATGTAGCTCTTCCAATAGAAACTTCTCAAATTTAATAGGAATGGACAATAACGGAATTATCCCTATGATGAAGACGCTGATATAAAGATGTAATGTCTTTATCCTTCCTAAAAGAACATCAATCCCTTTTTTTGTCATCCATAAATAAGTAGCAGCAGTTGATAAAATTAAAAATACCCAAAATGCAACTAGAATATTTTCAAACCTTTCTATAAAGGAAAACTCTATGGCTTTCATTAGTGAAACTAAAGTATAGTTTATATTTTCAAGCTGCCAAGGAGAAAGATATACAATACAAGCAAAAACCCCTACCATATATACAGGTATAGTAATCCAGATACCTATGGTTGCATTTTTCAAAGCTTTTTCCTGTTTTATAATATAGGGAAAATAAAACATAATAAGTTCAAATCCCATAAGTGATGTAAATCCGCTGTGAAAAGCTGTGGCTGCCTCCTTAAGGGTAAAATTAAAGAGAGGGAATATATGAGAAGTAGTTCC
>CAZFTH010000329.1:0-1717 GCA_964521745.1 uncultured Peptostreptococcaceae bacterium | reverse complement strand
ATGGGTGAGGTGGCTGCCGAGCTTGATAAAATCATGCTGGCTGTAAATCATATGATTGCTAAAATGAAAGTTTCTGGCGAGCAAAGTGCTTATGAAAGCGAAAAGGTATATCACCAGCTCGAAATCAACAACGAGGTCTCTTCAAACATCAGTCATGCCGTTGAAAAAATAGCTTATGGCTCTACTGAGCAAAAGGAACATATAGATGAAATAACTGAAAATTCATCTCAAATGACAGAGCATGCTAGTAGTATAGCTAACAAATGTGAAAAAAACTATGATTTATCTATTACTGTAGACCAAAATATAAATGATGTAAAAAAATATGTAGATAAATTATTAAATGGCATTGAATTTACAGGTGAAGTAACAAAAACATCTGCAAGAAAAATTTATGATTTAAAAAGAAAAGTTGAAGATATATCAAATTTCATAACTGTAGTTACTAAAATATCAGAGCAAACAAACCTTTTAGCCCTAAACGCTTCTATAGAGTCTGCAAGGGCTGGAGAAGCTGGTAAGGGATTTGCAGTTGTAGCAAATGAGGTTAGAAAACTAGCTGAAGAATCTAGGCTGGCTTCAGAAGATATAATCAAAATTGTAAATGAAGTAGTAAATGAAACAGAAGTAGTAGTAAAACAAATAGATAGTAATACTACTAATGTAAGTGAAAATATAGAAATGGTTTCTGAAGTAAAAACCTTAATAGATAAAGCCGCTAGCAATATAACTCAAATGGAAAATGAAATTTCTTCTATCAAGGACATTACTACAAACCAAGCCAAGGAGTCAGAAAAAATAGCTAGTGCTTTAGCTCAGGTTTCTAATCTATCAAATGACATAGCCTCTCAGACTCAAAATGTCTATGCCTCTTGCGAAGAACAAACATCAAGTGCTGAGCAAATGATGTCTTCATGCGAAATACTTACAAAATCTTCAAAAGATGCTTTAGACCAAGTAAAAGAGTTCTCAAAAGGTATAACCATAAGTGATAAAGCTAAAAAAGAAATAACTAGGCTATTAAAAGAGCTTGAATCCTTAGCTTCAACACCTTCTCTCGTAAGCATGAATTATAACGAGCATAAAAAAGCAATCGATGCGCTTATAAGCAAGGAATCTCTACTTAATGTCCTTTATTCTGCTACTGCTGAGACTCATAACCTTCACTATATCAACCTGGACCTTACTATGGATACTGTAGCTTTTAGAGAGTGGTATAAAAATCCTATGTCAACGAGAAAAAGCTACTGCTCAGAAGTATATGTACCACTGGGTTCTGATAGCCCTTGCGTTACTCTTTCTGTACCTATAATAGACAAAGGACAAGTTGTAGGTGTTCTGGGTTCTGACTTAGTTTTATCTGATATAAAATAATCTAATCATCATTGAGTTTAGGCTGTCTTTTTAAGTGAAGATAGCCTATTTTTTATCTATTTATTTTATATTAGATAATATGCTTTATATCTAGTATTTTTGGGTAAAAAGCTTTATAATCACATATTATAAGCTAAGTTTTATTGTCAATTTTTTATAATATATTTGTTTTAATTAGAATGGGGGCATACTTTTGAAAGGTACTGTTGTCGGAACTTGGGTCAAAACTCTTAGTCGCATGTATCCAGAAGATATCGTAAAGGAAAAAATGAAAGTGGCAGGAATGGATCCTAACAAAGCCATATCACCACTAGACGATATAGAGGATGCTAAGGTTTTTAGA
>CAZFTH010000328.1:0-1719 GCA_964521745.1 uncultured Peptostreptococcaceae bacterium | reverse complement strand
TTCCTGTCGAAAAAGCCCCTAAGGCTCCATAGGTACAGGTATGACTGTCCGCTCCTATTATCACCTCTCCTGGAGCTACTATCCCTTTTTCAGGAAGTATTACATGCTCTATTCCTACATCTCCTACATCATAAAAATGCACTATGTCCTTTTCATATGCAAATTCTCTACACCCCTTACACTGCTCAGCTGCCTTTATATCTTTGTTTGGAGTAAAGTGGTCAAGCACTATAACCACCTTTTCTTTATCAAAAACTTCACTTGCTCCAGTATTATTAAACTCTGGTATCGCAACTGCTGTGGTAATATCATTTCCCATAACTATATCTAGTTTTACTTTTATAAGCTCCCCTGCCTCTACACATTTTCTGCCAGCATGGTCTGCCAAAATCTTCTGTGTCATCGTCATTCCCATTTTATCTGCCTCCACCTAGAATTTATGCTATCTCTTCTTCCTCAGTATCTATGTCCTTAGTTTGCTGAGCTGATATCATTTTATTAATCGCACTTACTACAGCTCTTAGTGAAGATTTTCCTACACTGCTTGAGGTTCCCGCTCCATAAAACCTTTCTCCTGTTTCATTTTTTAGCTCTATATACGATATAGCTTTAGCCTTAGTTCCATACTCCATAGAGTGCCCTCTGTAATCTACTATATCAATATCCATACCAATAATTTCTTTTAGGCTGTTACAAAAGGCTGAAACAACTCCATTTCCTTCAGCTTGTACATAGTGCTTTTGCATATTGTATTCAATCTCAGCTTCAATAAAAACCAAATTCCAATCAGAGTCTACGCTTTGTGTCTTATGGTAATTAAGTTGAAGTGGAGTTCTGATATCTACATATTCCTTTAAAAATACCTCATAGATTTCCTCAGCGCCAATCTCAGTCTGCATCTTATCAGAATAAGCTGTAATTACTCTTCCAGCATCTTTTTGAAAATCCTTAGGAATATAAAGCCCGTAATTTTGTTCTAGTATAAAGCTCACTCCGCCTTTGCCAGATTGTGAATTAATACGAATTATTGGCTCATATCTTTTTCCTATATCCTTTGGATCTAGTGGAAGATAAGGAACTTCCCAGTACTTAGCTTGTTTATTCATTCTTGCCATTCCTTTTTTGATAGCATCCTGATGAGAGCCTGAAAAAGCAGTAAATACCAAATCTCCTGCGTAAGGATGTCTAGGATGAACACTCATGGCTGTAGACTCCTCATAAATCTCAATCATGCTATTAATATCGCTAAAGTCAAGCTCTGGATTTATGCCCTGAGTATATAAATTCATTCCTAGATTCAAAATATCTGCGTTTCCTGTTCTTTCTCCATTTCCAAATAAAGTTCCCTCAACTCTATCTGCTCCTGCCATCAAGCCTAGCTCAGTAGCTGCTACACCAGTTCCTCTATCGTTGTGAGCATGAAGGCTAACTATGACATTTTCTCTAGATTTAAGATTTCTGCACATGTATTCTATTTGGTCTGCATAAGTATTTGGAGTTGCCATCTCTACTGTAGACGGTAAATTAATAATCACTTTCTTATCTTTGGTCGGCTTCCACACATCTATTACAGAGTTGCAAATTTCAGCAGCAAAATCCATTTCAGTCCCTGTAAAGCTCTCTGGCGAATACTCGAAAGTAAAATTTGTTTCTGGATTTTTTAGTGCTAGCTCTTTTATTGCTCTTGCTCCGAACACTGCAAGCTCTATAGTCTCTTCT
>CAZFTH010000327.1:0-1734 GCA_964521745.1 uncultured Peptostreptococcaceae bacterium | reverse complement strand
ATATAATTTAAATTATAAACTTTACATAAAAAAAGCAAAAAAATTTATTGAAAAATTATTATATGATTTCCCTTATATAAATATATATATTGAGAATGTTTATAGTTTTTTAAATAAAGACAGTAGTGATTTAGCTGCAATTGGTACTTCGCCTAGTGAATTTATTGATTTGATAAACTCAGTAAATAATAAATCGTTGGGATTTTGTTTTGACTTAGGTCATTGTATGATTCAAAATGAAGATTTTAGCTGTGTTTTAAATAGTTGTAATTCCATGCTTCATTTTAGTGTAAATGACAAAAAAACTGATATGCATTTAGGATTATCTGATAAGGGTAAGTATAAAAAAACTTTTTTTTACAAATTAATTAATAATTATAATTTTAAATATATAGTTTTGGAGATGGATATATTACAAACTAAAAAGACTCTAGATATTTTAGGACTAAATATAATTTAAGAGGAGATGATAGATATGATAACTATAACTACTAAATCAGGGAAATTTAGAGTGGAAAAAAAATCTACTTTGGAGCATGTTTTAAATATGGAAAAAATGGATTTTTTATATCCTGTTACCCTTGGACTTGTAAACAATAATCTTAGGGAATTAAGCTATGAATTAATTGAAGATTCATATATAGATTGGATTGATATTACTGATACTGACGGAAGAAGAACTTATATGCGTAGCCTTACATTTTTATTTATTAGAGCATTAGAAGAGTTACTTCCAGGAGCGATAACGAAGATCCAGCATTCATTAAGTAATGGCTTTTTTTGTGAAGTTAATCATATAAACAAATTGAGTGTTGATGATGTTCAAAAAATAGAAATGAGAATGAGAGAATATGTAGAAAAGAACGAAAAAATAGTAAGGTTTAAAGTGTCAAAAGAAGAAGCTATTAATATTTATAAAAAACAAAATCGTGAAGGAAAAGTAGATTTATTAAAATATAAAAATACTTCTAATGTACATTTATATAGATGTGGATGGTTAGAAGATTATTTTTATGGATATATGGTTCCCACGACATCCTTACTTTATACATTTTCATTAAGATTATACAATGATGGTATAGTTTTATTAGGACCTGATATAAAAGAACCTCACAAAGTAAGTAAGTTCATACATCAACCAAAGCTATTTAAAATATATAAGGAAGCTAAACTCTGGGCTGGTGTTATTAACTTGCCAAATACAGCTTCATTAAACATACTTATTGAAAATAATAATTATCCTGAAATAATTAGATTAGCTGAAGCCTATCATGAAAAGAAAATATGTGATATAGCGGATATGATAAAAAAAGACTCAGAAAAAGGAAAAATAATTTTAATTGCTGGGCCATCTTCTTCAGGAAAAACAAGCTTTGCACAAAGACTCAAGCTTCAACTTATGGTAAATGGTTTATCTCCAGTGTCTTTATCTGTCGATGATTATTTTGTAAATAGGGATATAACTCCACTAGACGAGTATGGAGAAAAGGATTATGAGTCTATTTATGCCATAGATTTAAAAACATTTAATGAAGATATTGAAAAGCTTATCTTAGGCTATGAAGTTAATTTGCCAAGCTTTAATTTTAAAACTGGTATTAGAGAATACTTTGAAGAAAAAAAGATTTCTATTGAGGAAAATCAGCCACTAATAATAGAAGGAATACATGCTCTTAACCCTATTCTCACACAATCAATACCTGATGGAAATAAATTTAAAATCTATATAAGTGC
>CAZFTH010000326.1:0-1735 GCA_964521745.1 uncultured Peptostreptococcaceae bacterium | reverse complement strand
ATTTAAATACTAAAAAAATAAAAAAGAATGCATTTCGTATCACGAAACATAGAGGAACTACCTCTCTAAGAGTAAGAATTCCAGGTGGAGAGCTTGATGCAGATATTATGCCAATACTTCATGATATAGCCAAGAAATATGGAGATGGAAAGATGCACATCACTATAAGACAAGGCTTTGAAATAACAGGAATAAGGTTTGAGGATATGCCTGAGGTAAACAAAATGATAGAGCCAGTAATTCAAAAGCTCGAGGTTGATAATGGTGTAGAAATAGGTGAGCCAAATAAAGGATATCCAGCAGCAGGAACAAGAAATATATCTGCCTGTATTGGAAATAAGGTCTGTCCATTTGCAAACTATAACACTACCCAGCTTGCAAAGAGAATCGAAAAAGCAATATTTCCTCATGACCATCACTTTAAAGTTGCCTGTACAGGATGCCCAAACGACTGTATAAAAGCTCACATGCAGGATTTTGGAGTAATAGGTACGGCAAAGGTCGAATATGACTATAGTCAGTGTATAGGCTGTGAAGCCTGTGTTAAAAACTGTAAGATTAGAGTTACAGGAGCTCTTTCTATGAAAAATGGAAAGGTAGTTAGAGATGAAAGAAGATGTGTAGGATGTGGAGAGTGTGCCCTTACTTGCCCAACTCAGGCATGGAGTCGTAATCCACAGAAATACTACAGACTGGTTATAATGGGAAGAACAGGAAAGAAAAATCCTAGAATAGCTAGAACCTTCTTAGAGTGGGTAGATGAGGACACAATAGTAAAGGTTATCAAAAATACCTATGCCTTCGTTGATGAATATATAGATAGAAGCCTTCCAAAAGAGCACGTAGGCTATATAGTAGACAGAGCTGGATACCAGAAATTTAAGGAATATGCTCTAAAAGATGTAGTTCTTCCTAAAGGGGCAAAGGTAGCTGAATATATAGATTTTGGTGGCTACAAATACGAAAGAGATGCATTTATGATAGAAGCAGAGTAAGAGAATTAATTGCCTAATTGATTTATATAAATACTTTCAAAGAAAATTGCCTAATGCTAGGGTAAATCTTTGGAAGTATTTTTTGTTATTTAGAAATTTTAGTTTGACTGATGTTTTATGATATAATTAAAGAAACTATTTATTGCTAGATATTATAGGTTGAAAGTATTGTCTTAGGGTGCTTAAAATATTTTAAACTAGGAGAGATATCATGAATAATGAGACTATAAATAATGGAATAAATACATTCTTAGAAACTGATATAAAAAAGCTTAATCCTACAAATAAATTATATTATTTTAATCCATATATGGAAGAAACTATATCTAATGTTGTAGCCATAATAAAAGATAAAGATTTTTACAAAATAGTACTTGATGAAACTATTTTTTATCCAGAAGGTGGAGGACAACCTAGTGATACAGGTCAAATAGACGATATAGTAGTTTTTGATGTAAAAGAGAAAGATGGCATAATATATCATTTAGTAAAGGAACTTCCTAAAAGTGAAAAAGTTAAATGTAAGATAGATTTCTATAGAAGATTTGATTTTATGCAGCAACATTCTGGAGAACATGCTCTTTCTGGAGTCATTCTAAAATTATTTGGTGGAGTTAACAAGGGCTTTCATATTGGAGAGCAATTTGTAACTATAGATATCAATATAAAAGATATGACAGAAGAGATGCTGACTGAGGCAGAAAAGGAAACCAATAGATATATTTTTGAAAATCAAAAAG
>CAZFTH010000325.1:0-1741 GCA_964521745.1 uncultured Peptostreptococcaceae bacterium | reverse complement strand
TTTTCCATTGTATTGCCCCCTTTATGTAAGTGTATCGATAATTGTATCGGTGTTACTCCTATATATTTCCATATTATTTGGAAAATTACAATACAATTATGATAAACTTACTGAAAAAGGAGAATTGAATCGATACGCTTCTAGATTAATTCTTTATACTATTTGCATATCCTAGCTCTATAAGAAGCTGACTTAAGGATGCTCCGTCGATATATACCTCTGCTATTACAGTGTCCTTATCTAGATTTTGAGTAACCTTTACGCTTACATTTCCTGAAGCTAAAAGCTTTTTAATTTCATCTAGCTTAGGATTTGAAATACTACCTAAGATACAAGCTCCACCAGTGTTTAAAAGCTTATTGTCTTCATTTGCACACACTACATTTGCAAGCTGAACTTTTTTGATCTGGCCATCTATATTCATCTCTAGGGTAGTAATATCTAGTACCTTTATTGAGCTATCAGCAGCTTTAGCTTCTGCCATAGTCATATTAACAGGGTCAGAATGCACATATACATTCATACGAACTGGGTCCCACTTAATATCGTAATTCAGAGCATTTGCAACAAAGCTAAGAGGAACCATAGTTCTGCCATTGACTATTATAGGGGGATAGTCTAGATGCATAGGATTATCATCTATATATGCTAGCTTGCTATTTATAGATAGCCTTACTATGGAAGCTTGCTTTCTTATGATTACGCTTTGATTTCGCTCATTCCAAGTGATTTTGCAGCTAAGAGCATTTCCTATAGCAGAAATCGGAACTAGAGTTCTACCGCTTCTTATTATAGGTGGAACGTCCATTTTTAGTGGCTTGTTATCTATGTAGACACCTATGCTGTGGTTTGCATATACTGGAGATGAACCATGAGAAAAATTAAAAATTGATATGAGAATAAGAGTGATAATTCCGAGCTTATGCAGAAAAGATTTAAATAAAATGTTATTTTTCTTCATATAAAGTTCTCCTCTAAAATATTTAAAAAATTATTAATTTAATAGTATACTAACCTAGAGGTCATTACAAGGGTCAAAGGTTACAATATTATTGACAATCAGTGGATTTTTGTATAAAATGATACGAGGCGATTTATGATGAATAAAGAATTTTTTATGAGAGAGGCTTTGAAAGAAGCTTTAAAAAGCTATAGCATAAATGAGGTTCCAATCGGATGCGTTATAGTCAAGGATGGACAAATCATCGCAAGAGCTCATAACAATAGGGAGCAAAATAAAGATCCTCTAGGACATGCAGAGCTAATAGCAATAAAAAAAGCAGCTAAGCATCTAGGTGGATGGAGGCTAGTAGGCTGCGATATGTACGTTACTCTAGAGCCATGCATCATGTGTAGTGGGGCCATCATGGATTCACGCATAGAAAATCTCTACATAGGAGCAATGGACCCTAAAAGAGGATGTGTATCGAGCTATCTGCCTATTTTAAAGGACAGAATGATTCCTCATAATGTAAACTATGAATATATCCAGACTATCAGTCCGTACATCATAAAGAGATTCTTTAGGCATTTAAGAAGATTAAAAAAGGAAAGTAAAAATAAAATTTAAAATAAAAAACCTTAATAAGGTAGTTAAAGAAGAATACGCAAAATGTATTACAGCACACAAATGATATAGATAAAATTCCAATAATTGATGCACTAATTAATAAACTATGGAGAGATGTCCGAGTGGTTTAAGGAGCTCGCCTGGAAAGCGGGTAGACGGGGAACTGTATCG
>CAZFTH010000324.1:0-1748 GCA_964521745.1 uncultured Peptostreptococcaceae bacterium | reverse complement strand
TCAGCTTTACTATCACAGCTGGGGTGTGGATTACAGCAGAATCTCAGAAAAAGTAGAATCCAAGCATCACAGCTACAGCAAGGGGCAGATGCTAATGAGAGACTATGATTCTAAAGCAGAGATTATGGCTGTACTTAGAGAGATGGTAGAGCAAGTGTGCATTAGGCTTAGAAAATACGATATGACTTGCGAGGCTGTGAGTCTTTATATCAGCTTCTCCAAGCATGAGACTAGCTTTGGATTTAAAAAAACCAAAAAACTTCCTAGAGCTACTAATCACACCTCAGAGATAGCACTTTATTTCGATGCTATATTCGAAGAGAACTGGCGTGGAGAACTAGTAAGACAAATCAACGTTTCTTGTGAAGAGGTAAAACCTGCTGAAGCTTATCAATTAGATTTATTTGGCTCTATACAGTCAGAAAAAACAAATAAAATAGATACTATTATAGATGAGATAAGAGAAAAATATGGAAAGACTTCAGTATTCAGAGCTTATAATCTTTCTCATGGCAGTACATTTTTGCACCGTTCTGGTTATGTAGGCGGTCATAAAGGAGCTAGCAGCTTAGATAAGGAGGAGAAAAAATGAAGGAAATAAGGGGATATAATAAGCTAGAGATGCTTTATCCAGATAGGTGTATGCTCAAATGGAAGCCTATGCTTTTGTCAGAGCATGGTGAAAAGCTTTTAGACCACAAACTCGAGGTTGAAAAATCAGAAAATCCTTCTAAAGAGCTTATAAAAACTCCAAAAAAATAGGCATGTCGATTTAAGACTAGCCTATTTTTAACCCAAAATCTATAAAGTAGTATTTAGGAATCTGTATAGCTCTAATTTAGTAGAGTTTTTTATTGCATAGTAATTTATATATAGACTTCACTGCTTTTAGTCTCTACAGATATAAACACTTACCGAGCCTTCATTTGCTAAAAAAGTTCCATTGCCTTTTTCGTCAATTTCTACTTCAGCTTCTGTATGACCTAGGGCATCAATCCAAATTTCCCCTTTATGCATTTCGCCTACATTCATGGTTTTTTCCCCAGCTTCTGTACTAGTCATGATAACTACGCATCCTTTAGGGTGCTCTTTATCACCTAGTCTCACCCATCCTATAACATGCTTGTGATCTAGATAATCATCTTGTCTTCCATATGCATGATTTTGTCTTAGTCCCATGAGCTTATCTAGTATATCTGCCATAGGCTTAATTTGATTATCTCCAAGGGTTCCATAATAATCTCCATAAAATATGCAAGGATATCCATCTTTTCTAAGCAGTATAGCTGCATAGGCAAGTGGTTTAAACCATTGTTTTACATAGGATTCTAGAGATTGATTAGGCTGCGAATCATGGTTTTCTACAAAAGTCACAGCATTTAGTGGATATTTGCTCACTATAGTGTCATTAAAAAGCTGTCCCATATCAAAATTTGCCGCATCATATGAAGCTGCATGGAATTTAAAATGAAGAGGTACATCAAATACATCTAGCTGGTAATCCACTTCGCTCAAATAGCTTTCTATAGTTGGCATTTCAACTGACCAATATTCTCCAACAGCATAGAATTCTTCACCAAAATCTGCTCTAGTTTTTAAAACCAAGTCTTTTATAAACCAGTCATTTATATGCTTTATTGCATCTAGTCTTATGCCATCGACTTTAGTTTCTTTTATAAACCAGTTAATCCAATCTAGAGTATGGTTGTATACGTCTGGATGCTTGTAGTCTATGTTTGTAAACATCA
>CAZFTH010000323.1:0-1751 GCA_964521745.1 uncultured Peptostreptococcaceae bacterium | reverse complement strand
ATTGGGAGGGCTATACGATTACTATTATGAATATTTTAACTATGCACTAAAAGTAGGAGTAAGCTCTGCATTTATGCTTACGAAGCTATTCAAGGATAGCTTTAATCAAGGTGGAAGCATTATAAATATTTCATCTACTAGAGCTAGGATGAGCCAAGCTAACACTGAATCCTATTCTGCCGCAAAAGGGGCTATATCAGCTCTTACTCATGCACTTGCTGTAAGTCTTTCTGGAAAAGTAAGAGTAAACTCTATAAGTCCAGGCTGGATAGAAACTCAGGATGCTGAGCATTCAGTTCTGGATAATGTGCAGCATCCAGCAGGGAGAGTAGGAAATTCCATGGATATAGCAAACATGATAATGTTTTTGCTCAGTGATAAAGCAGGCTTTATAACTGGAGAAAATATCACTATAGATGGCGGAATGTCACATATGATGATATATCATAATGACAAAGGCTGGAAATACAGTTTATAGCATATAAAAAAAGGAAAAGCTTTGACTACGAAGGTCTAGACTTTTCCTTTTTTGAAGTTTAGTTCATTGAGAGTGTGGTTTATATTTTTTAAATATTTTATTTATGCTTTAGCTATTTCTTTACCAAAATCAACAGCTTTTTGCTTAGCTTCTTCATCAGGATTCCACTGGTGCTTGAAGCCTTCGCCTATGATTTCAAAACCAGCATTTTTAAGCATATCGTTTATAACCTTAGTTCCTTCTCCACTCCAGCCATAGCAACCAAAGCCACTTGCTTTTTTATTTTTGAATTTCAGCTCTTTCATGAAGTGAATAAAGCCAGCCACTGGATGAAGCACGCTATTTCCAACTGTAGGAGAGCCTATCAGCACGGTTTTTGACTTGAATACTTCAGATATCAAATCATTATTATCGCATTTTGCGAGGTTGAATATTTTCACTGTAACATCTTTATCTTCCAAAGCTATTCCTTCAGCTATTTTTTCTGCTAATGTTTTAGTTCCATTCCACATAGTGTCATAAATTATGGTGATTTGATTTTCTTGATAGTTATCGCACCATTTAGCATATTTTTCAACTATTTGCATTGGATTATCTCTCCAGATAACACCGTGGCTAGTAGCTATTATCTCGATAGGAAGATTAAGAGCTATAACCTCCTCGAGCTTCTTTTTCAAAATAGCGCTAAATGGAGTTAGGATATTTGCATAATATTTTAAAGCCTCGCTAAATAGCTCGCACTGATCAACTAAATCGTTATAAAGCATTTCTGTAGCATAATGCTGACCAAAAGCGTCATTGCTAAATAAAATATTATCTCCAGTTAAAAATGAAGCCATACTGTCTGGCCAGTGAAGCATTGGCATCTCAACAAAGATAAGCTGTTTATTGTTTCCTACATCTAGAGTATCACCAGTTTTCACTACGTTTAAATTCCAGTCTTGATGGTATTGACCCTTTAGAGATTTAACTGCATTTGCACTACAATAAATAGGGGTATTTGGAATGTGCTTCATTAGCTCTGGAAGAGCGCCACTATGGTCTACTTCTCCATGGTTTATCACTATGTAGTCTATGGAGTTAAGGTCGATTTCACTTTTGAGATTTTCGACAAATTCATTTGCAAATGGCATCCAAACTGTATCCACAAGTACAGTTTTTTCCTCTTGAATAAGGTATGAGTTATAGGTTGAGCCTTTGTGAGTAGAATAATCATCTCCATGGAATTTTCTTAGCTCCCAGTCTACTTTTCCTACCCAATGAACATTGTTTT
>CAZFTH010000322.1:0-1753 GCA_964521745.1 uncultured Peptostreptococcaceae bacterium | reverse complement strand
CCAAAATATAAACTGGATTGATATAAAAATCAAAAAAAATGAAGATGAGGTAACTCAGATTGAAAATTATGCTAAGGAAAATGGAATGTTTTTACTTAGCGAGTGGGAGAAAAAACCATTTATCAGAAGCCTTGCTATCCAAAGCATAATGGAGGAGATATCTCAAAAATTAAAAAGCCCTACATCAGTATGGTCTCAGGCAAAAGGTGGATACACTGTCATGAGTCTATATCATCAGATAATGAGAAGTTGGATAGATGAAGATATCGATACAATGCCAGAGCTTCACTGTGGGGTCAGTAAGCTAGTAGTTGATAAAATGTCAGATACGCTTCAAAATCAGCCTAAATTTAAAGAAATATTAGAAGGCATGCAAAGTATAATGGCAAATACTGAGACTATAATTCACAGTATAGAAGAAGAAAAACTTACTGAAGCTGTTAAGCTAATCAAAAAATTAGAAAACGTTACGATATCAAAGAATGAAGCCTATTCACTAGCAGCCTTTTTAGCTAGTGAGCATAAAGAAGGCACACATGTAATCTTATTAAATGATGGAAGAAGTGATATAGAAATAAAAGAAATATCAAAGCTACCAGATATTGATATGGATGAGATTGTAAAATGTACGAGAGAACTGCTTCAGCCCTATCATGATAGCTACGAAGAAACCATTGATGCAGTGAAAAAAGCTGTAAAATTAGGCTACATATTTACTGCAAAAAGAAATAATAAGATTGAGGGAATATGCATAATAGTGCATATGGGATTTGAAGATTTTATCCCGACTTATCACCTTGCTTATATTGGAGTAAAAAGCGGTAATGCTGGCAGAGGTGTTGCTACCTCTCTCATAAATGAAGCTGTAGATAAAACTGGTGGGAAAATGTCTCTTCATGTAGACATACCAAACAAAAGAGCAAAAAAACTTTATGAAAAAATGGGATTTGTTCATTGTTATGATAGAATGCTGTACAAGGGTTAAAAGGGAAATATTAACTATTAAAATTGTTGATAAACTCTATTAACTATATCTATTTGACTTTACTTATCTTCTTGTGAGAAAATCAAATTGTTGCGATTACAATAAAAGGAGAGATAAGTAATGAAAAAAAGAATAGTAGCTTTAATGTTTGCATCAGTTATTTCGTTATCTATTTTAGGAGGATGTGCTAGTCAAACAACACCAGAGACTACAGAGCCAGCTCCTGCTACAGAAGAAGCAGCTCAGACAGAAACAGCCCCAGTAGAAGAAGCTGAAAAACAATATATTACTCCTGAGCAAGTTAAAGATGGAATGTCTTCAACTGAAGATTATGTTTTACTTGACCTTAGAAAAGTAGCAGATTATGAAGTAGGCCATATCAATGGAGCGGTAAGCTCGGATTTAGATTCTACTATCGCTAATAATGACGATGAAACATCTATTAGTAATATTAAAGCGGCACTTACAGATGCTACAGGTTCGGAAGATGGAGCAGACAAAAAACTTGTATTACTTTGCTATTCAGGTAAAAAATATGCTGAAGCAGGGCACCGTTTATTAAATGAGATAGGCGTTGACAATTCAAGAGTATTCATACTTGAAGGTGGATACAAAGCTTGGACAGCAGCAGGAGAAGAATACGAGAATCTAATAGTAGCTCAGTAAATATTTGAAAAATATATATTCGGATTAATTATAAAAAATGTTGAAGTAAAGTTGCTTCAGCATTTTTTTATAGAGAAAGGAGAAATAAATGAGAGCAAGTCA
>CAZFTH010000321.1:0-1764 GCA_964521745.1 uncultured Peptostreptococcaceae bacterium | reverse complement strand
AAGATCACCTCTTAATGGTGAGAGAAAACCATGCACTTCTATCATGTGAATCGTTCTCATGATTTCAATTTCATTTCTACACGGCAGTATGTTTTCAGGAAAGACTCTTCTTATCTCCCGAAGTAGATATTCTCTATTTCCATTTTGAGCCAGATCGATAATACGTTTCAAATCATTCCATCCACTTGCTGTACGGATAAGAGCCTGAACACTCCTCGAAAATTTTTCATAACCGTCATCCGACATTCTCGACACATTCATAATAAATGGTGTGATGATGTTTGCGATGGATTGTTCTTCTACATACTGCTTGCTTGTTGGAAACTCTCCAGAGCATTCAATAATGTAATCTGGCTTTTCGTCATTATTAAGAATGTCTGCATTCTCAAATTCAAATCTAAGCCCAGGTTGCATTTGACCGATGTCTACTTTGCCTGAAAGAGATACACCACATTTGCCACAATCTATAACTATTGGATGCTGTTCCAGCCATCCTACCTGTAATCGCACCCTCGTGATGCTATTTCAAACTTGGCATTTGATATAACTGTTATGTACCATAGCATCAACTCCCTTTCTGATTAAAGCCCAGACTCATATAGGCAGACAGCCATTGGTCATTATTTCTGAGCTAAAAAATCAACTGACTAATCTCAACATCTTTGTTTATAAAAGGATCATTTCCCAGAGTACTTGTCCGGTGCATCACCCTAATCAACTAATGTTACCTCTAAGCCCTATTATCCCCATCCCCCTATGTGGAATAGTTTCTTGGTGACTTGGGACTCGAGGATACTTGGTGCTCAAACAGACAAACTGATAGGTGCTCAAGGGAAGTGGGAACATATTTCAATACTACTATTAAGCAGCTCCTCTTCCAAGCTTCTTCTTAATCGCTCCAACAATTACGTCAACATCTTCAATTTTCATAAAGTAGATAATCACAAAATATGATACCGCTCCAACACCGATCGCTATTAGAAGTGAAAGGTTCTGGGACAAAGAAGCTGTTAAGTAATTAAAACTCAGTTTTGCTAATCCGCCCATAACCAATGAAGCAAATAGGATTTTTAGGAATGAAATGCTGATTTGCTTCATACCGAATGGGCCTATTTTCTTTCTCAGGCTTATGAATAATAGAACTGTAGTAAAAATCGCGGCTATAGAAGTTGCTAGTGCCAACCCTCCTATTCCAAGGTATCGTGACAATATAACATTAAGAATAATATTTACAACCATGCCAACGCCTGCATTAACCATAGGAGTTTTAGTATCTTGGGAAGCATAAAAAACCCTTGAAATTACTTCACGAAGCCCGAATCCCATCATTCCAAATGAATAAAAGAAAAGAGCTGATGCGGTCATACTGGTAGCATTAAAATCGAACGCTCCTCTGCCAAACACCAGATCAACTATTTGATGTGTAAACAACATGGATCCAATAGTAATTGGTATAATCATAATATTTATACTCGTTATTATCTCAGCGACTATACTTTTTAACCCTTTAATATTTCCAGCTGCAACTAACTTTGATATTAGAGGGTACATTACAGTAGCAATTGACATAACAAATATACCTTGAACAAAAGTATTTAATCTATTCGCATAGTTTAGTGCAGATATTCCACCAACTGAAATTGTAGAAGCTAATGTCCTATCAACAAGAACATTAATCTGATTGACTGAAACACCTATTACAACAGGTATCGATAAATAAAAGATCTTTTTTAAATTTCGGATATAATGGCACATTTTACACAT
>CAZFTH010000320.1:0-1766 GCA_964521745.1 uncultured Peptostreptococcaceae bacterium | reverse complement strand
CCAAGTCACCTTCCACTGTCCGCATATTAATAGGGGGAATAAGCCCTTCAATCAAAAACCCTTTCTCCTTTACAGGATTGGAGACACTGTGGATATCGGTAGTTGCTCCTCCTATGTCAATAACAAGCACATCTCCAAGTCCATCATGCCTTCCTGTCCCCTTAGACAGTAATTCAGCTGCTTTTGAGGCCGCCGTAGGAGTTGGCATTAGTATTCTGCTTATCATACTCTCCATATCCTCCATGCCCTTTGCATAGACAATTTGCTTCATGAATATGTTCCTTATTTCTTCTCTTGCTTCATCTGGAAAAATTCTGTTTACATCAGGCATTAAATTGTGAGTAATCACATAATTTTCTCTATTCCCATCAAAAATTTCAATTATATCTGGGTTTGCAGAACTATTCCCTGCTACGACTATTGGAATGTTGGGACTTAACTTAACCAGCTTTGCAGCATTGTGGATAATGTATCTCTTGTTGCCATTCTCAGCCCCACCTGCCAACAGTACAATATCCGGTTTTAAACTGTTCATTTCTGAGATGTCTTCATCACTCAAAGAATATGAATAGGTTTTTAGAAGTCTTGCACCAGCTCCCAGTGCAGACTTGATTGCTGCTTCAACAGTAAACGCAGGTGTTATACCAATAGCTATCATTTTTAATCCTCCACCTGCAGAAGAGCATCCAAAAATATCAATTATGTTTATTTCTTTGAAATTAATGCTAGATTCCATTTTATCCAAAGCTTCTTCAAAACCTTGTTTTACGTTTGTATTTATTGTAGTGTGTGCGGAGGAGCTTGTAATAAGCTTCCCATTATTCTTGTCAATCAGGTTTAGCTTGGTGTAGGTACTACCAAAGTCAACCAGCAAATAACAATCAATCATTTTCTGTCCTCCAGAATAAGGTTTTTCAGGTGTTCAATTTCTGCCCTATATCTATAGTGGTCAAGATTCTTGCTAGCATTGTAGTAATAGATTTCTGGGCTCTCCTTTATATATTCACGTAATCTATCATATTCAAGGTCTGGGTTCTCATTCATTTCATATGCCAACACAGCCTCAACCAAATTAATCATGCCTTCATCATTGGGATTGCTGATGATTTTGGATTCAGTCCTGGCTACCTTCAAGTATTCAATTACCTTGTCGTAATTCCCTTCAAAATACATTTTAAGACTCAGCAATGCATCCAGAACAGGGGTTTGCCAATAGGAATCAAACTGTTTAACTATCTTACCTGCCATGTCGAGATACTCTCCCATTGAATCGTAGTCTCCGGTTAAAAAGCAAGTCTTGGCTGCATTGATGTAAAATACTGCGACGCATGTTGCCTCTATTCCTTCACAGAGATTAATGGCAGAATCATAGAAGCCCATCGCTTCTTTAAACCTAAGTTCAGCATTTCTTATTTCACCTAAATAATTATATATTGCAGCAACGCTAACTGGGTTCTTTGATTCGACAAACGCACTGCTATTAAATGTTTCAAGGGAGATTTTAAGTAGTTTTTCCGCTGATTCGAAGTTTCCCTTGATTATATAGTAAAGCCCATATAATCTAAACAGCACACCCAAATCATCATTGTTACCAAGTTTTTTTGCAACCTTGATTCCCGGAATTATATGATTCAACATAACATTTGTGTCATTGATCTGTATGCCATAGATGATCATCTGTTTGTGTCCCAGAAGTTCAACATCCTGTTTGTTCAATTCATTTGCATAATTAATAACCCTCCTGATGACTTTGGTTCCTTCAATGT
>CAZFTH010000319.1:0-1770 GCA_964521745.1 uncultured Peptostreptococcaceae bacterium | reverse complement strand
GTAGTAGATGATGAAAAATAAATTTTAAGGGCAATTAGACGGATGACATTTGAGATTTCTTTTTCATCATCTACTACTAGTATTCTAACTTTACTTTTCACATTAAGACCCCCTAACAATTGGAATCATATAGCCTATTTAGGCAGTTTTATAGTAAACTTACTTCCCTTATTAGGAGTACTTTCCACTATTAAGTCACCTTTATGCTTATTTTTTATAATTTCGTAAGATATACTAAGACCTAGCCCAGTACCTTGGCCTACAGGCTTAGTAGTAAAAAATGGATTGAATATTTCTGATACTATTTCCTCTTTTATGCCTGTCCCTGTATCTTCTATGCTGCAACATACGAAGTGCTCTTCCTCAAATGTAGTTATTATTATATCTCCTTGGGTATCAGGACTTTTTTCTTTAATAGCATGAACTGCATTTACTATGAGATTTAATAATACTTGGTTTATTTCAACAGGAATTACCTTTATACTAGAAATTTTCCCTAATTTTTTTATCACATTCGCATAGTATTTTATTTCATTATTTGCAACAAGCAAAGTACTTTCTATACCTTCGTTTAAATCATAGTCCTCAATAGTATCTGATTCATCTGATCTTGAAAACAATCTTAGTCCAGTTATTATTTTGTGAATTCTATCAAGTCCATGCTTAGAATCATGAATCAAATCAGGCATATCTTCTTTTATTAGATTAAGCCTTCTAATAAGAGTGCTGTTACTTGCTCCTTCATTTGAGTCAGCTCCATTATCCTTTATTAAATTCTTATCGTTGCAAGAGCATTTTAAAAATTCCTCAATCGCAGAGTCATATATTTCTATATATTTTTTCAAGGTATCAAAATTGCTCATTACATAACCTAAAGGATTATTAATTTCATGGGCTATTCCTGCTGCTAGCTGACCTATTCCAGCCATTTTTTCTTGATGAATCATTTGATTTTGAATTTCTTTTAGTTGAACTAAGGCATCCTTAAGTTCTTTATTTCTATCCTCTAATTTTTTTTCATAAATTCTTCTATTGCTTATATCCTTTACAGCAATCAAAACAATTTCTTCGTTATTTAGAAGAGTATTTGTCACTGTCATTTCTCCTAATATAAGTGCATTATCCTTGGTCTTTAGGTTCACCTCAAAGGTCATATTCTTTTTATGAGAGTTATCGTTTATTTCATTTATAATATCCTCGTAAATATTACCCTCTATAAGGTCGTGCAAAGTTAAAGAGCTAAACTCCGATTGCGAGTAGCCTAGGATATTACATGCATGCTCGTTTACCATCAAGAAATAAGGATTCACTTTATTATCCTCAAGCTTGTGAATAAATATTGCTGAATTAATATTGTGAAATAACTCCCTGAATCTTTTCTCGCTTTCTATTATAGCTTCTTTATCCTTAAAGCTATCTATGCTGTTCCCAACTAATCTAGCAACCAAGGTTAAAATTTTATTGATTTCGTTGTTCATCTCACAGCTTTGTGATATATTGTCAGCACCAATAAAGCCAACAATTTCATTTTGACTTTTTATTGGAAAAACAAAAAGTGAAGTGATATTGTAAAGATTTAGTATATTAATATCGTTTAAGCTGCAATCATAATCTTTGCAGTCTCTCGTAATCCATACCTTTTCATGTGCATTTATTTCTTTAATCCACCACGTATAGTCTTCAAAATTTAGCTGCTTTCTTTTTTCCATGAGAGAATCTATTTCTTTATTGCACCACTCATAGGTGTTGTCTATAATAGTATTTTCTTTT
>CAZFTH010000318.1:0-1773 GCA_964521745.1 uncultured Peptostreptococcaceae bacterium | reverse complement strand
CAGTGCTTCTCAAATAGATCTTTCAGAGGACAGAGAAAAATTCGATGAGTTTTTAGAAAGCCTTGATATCAAGCGTCCTAAAGGAAAGGCAATATTTAACCTAGAAGATGGAATAAAAACAGCAAATGAGCTTGGATATCCTATACTTGTAAGACCTAGCTACGTGCTAGGAGGTCAGGGTATGAAAATCTGCTATGCTGAGTCTGAGCTTACAGAGTATCTATCAAATGCTTTTAAAAAGGATGATAAAAATCCTGTGCTGATAGACCAGTATATAGTTGGAAAAGAGCTAGAGGTCGATGCAATATGCGACGGAGAATCAGTTCTGCTTCCAGGTATAATGGAGCATATAGAGCGAGCTGGCATACATTCAGGAGACAGCATGACTGTTTATCCACCTCAAAATGTGAGCTCTCATATAATAGATCAAATCACAGAGGTGACTCGTAAAATAGCTCTTGCTTTAAATGTCAAAGGCCTAATAAACATCCAATATATAGCTTATGAAGAACAGCTCTATGTAATAGAAGTAAACCCTAGAGCTTCAAGAACTGTACCATATATATCAAAGGTTAGTAACGTTCCTATTGTCGAGCTTGCAACACGTGTATCTATGGGTGAAAGACTTTTAGATTTAGGCTACGGTGAAGGACTATATAAATTGCCTCAGATTATAGCTGTAAAAGTTCCAGTTTTTTCTACTCACAAGCTTCCAGATGTGGAAATTTCTCTAGGACCTGAAATGAAGTCCACAGGGGAGGTTCTTGGAATAGGAAAAACCTATGCGGAAGCTCTTTATAAAGGATTTATAGCAGCAAAAAATGCTCCATCAAAACCAAACCCAACTCTACTTCTTACACTAAATGATCAGGAAAAGCTTCTGCTAAAAAAAGAAGACTGCCCTTCTCAGTTTAATTATTTAGCTACTGAAGGCACCTGTAAGATACTAAGAGAATTAGGCATACCTGCTAAGCTAGTAAAAAAACTTGGCTCTGGTCAGCCTGATGTAATGGACATGATTATAGCAGGAGAAATCGACCTTATTGTCAATGCTCCTACTCTAGGTGATGACTCAAGCAGAGATGGTTTTCTAATGAGACGTGCCGCTATAGAAAGAAACATACCTGTGTATACTTCTATGGATACCTTCAGAGCTTGGAGCTATGCCCAGCAAAGCATTTCTGGCACTGATGTCACAGATATATACGATTTGAAAAAATATAGCTAAAAATAATAAAAGTATACTCATAAATACAAGCAAATTTTTTCCGTAACATAAATATTAGTTTATTACTAAAAAAGACTCAGCTAGATTCAAGTTTTAGAATCTTTCTGAGTCTGCATTTTTATTTGTAATATTAGTCCGCATAGTTAAGTCCTGAGAAAACCTCAGCTGCAGGAAGATTTAATTCTCTAATCGTGTCAAATCCATCTACTGCAAACCATCCCTCTTGTCCATCTGTTGTCTGAATCATACACCATTCATGGTTATCTGTGTAAGAAATAATAACCTCTTCATCTGGCAATAGTTTTAGCACTTTTGTTTCGTCTTCTGGAGATTTCTGAAGCTCTATTTCTTTAAGAACTGTAACCTTTGCATCCATTTCATAAAGAGTTTTTTTCTTGTTAAGAAGATAGTGGTGCTTTGAAAGTCCATATTCATCTTCATAAAACCAAGTATGTAATATTTCTCCTCTAGTTTTAGTAATTACCTTTCCCATTCCCTCTATCTTCATATCTCCGACCATGCCCTCGCCGTACTGATGCATAGGT
>CAZFTH010000317.1:0-1773 GCA_964521745.1 uncultured Peptostreptococcaceae bacterium | reverse complement strand
TCTTGATTGAAAAGATATATAGTTGACCCTGTATCTGTTGATGAATTTTAAGATATAGCTAGAATTTCATGAATACCTCAAATTGAGAGGATTTCTTTAGGACATGCACTAAATGTTAAAGCAGTAGGAAGAAAAGCTGCTAAAGAGCTAGGAAAAGGTTTAGACGAGGTAAATTTAATTGTAGCTCATATAGGTGGAGGAATTTCAATTTGCCCACTTAGAAAAGGGAAAGCAATAGACTATAACAATGCTAATGAGATGGGCCCATTTTCACCAGAAAGAACTGGGGGACTTCCATGTGGTGATTTAGTAAAGCTATGCTTCTCAGGAAAGTATACATTAGCTGAAATGAAGAAGAAAATAAGTGGTAAGGGAGGCCTTGTTGCTTATCTTGGCACTAATGATGCACGAGAAGTACAAAAGCTGATTGACGCAGGAGATGAAAAGGCAAAGCTTATTTTTTCAGCGATGGCTTATCAGATAGCAAAGGAAATTGGTCAGATGGCTACAGTTCTAAAAGGAGAAGTTGATGCAATAGTTATGACTGGTGGAGTTTCTTACTCTGAAAATCTAACAAATCAAGTTAAAGAAATGGTTTCTTTTATAGCTCCATATATGGTTATTCCTGGCGAAGATGAAATGCTAGCACTAGCTGAAGGAACTGTAAGAGTTTTAAATGGTGAAGAAAAAGCAAAGATTTATGAAAATGAGGTGAAATTTTAGATGAAAAATTTTAATGAAATTATAGCATTTGCTAAAGAAAGAGGTCCAAAGACTATTTCAGTAGCCTGTGCTCAAGATAAAGAAGTACTTTTAGCAGTTGAAGCTGCAAGAAAAGAAGGTATAGCAAAAGCTATATTAGTAGGTGATGAAGCTAAAATAGCTGAAATAGCTGAGACTTTAAATATGGCTTTATCAGATTATGAAGTAGTAAATGAGCCTGACCTTACTAATGCCTGTCTAAAAGCTGTAGAGCTAGTTTCTACTGGGGTAGCAGATATAGTTATGAAAGGTCTAGTTGATACATCTATTATTCTAAAGGCTGTGCTTAATAAAGAGATAGGACTTAGAACTGGGCTTCCACTTAGCCACGTTGCTGTATTTAAAATAGATGGATATGAAAGATTGTTCTTTGTTACAGATGCGGCTATGACACTTAGCCCAGATTTAATGACAAAGAAGCAAATTCTTGAAAATGCTGTTTCATTAGCTCATGCATTAGATATTGAAGAGCCAAAGGTTGCAGTGCTTTGCGCTAAGGAAAAAACAGATGAAAAGATGCCATGTACAATAGATGCATTTAAGTTAGAAGAAATGCAAAAAAACGGAGAAATAAAAGGTTGCTTAGTTGGAGGACCATTTGCACTTGATAATGCAGTATCTGAAGAAGCTGCAAAGCATAAAGGAATGACTCATCCAATTGGAGGAAAAGCGGATATTCTCTTAGTTCCAAATATAGAATCGGGAAATATTTTATATAAATCACTAGTATTCTTTGCAAAAGGTGAAAATGCTGGACTAATTGTAGGAGCAAAAGCACCTATTGTATTAACTTCAAGAGCTGACAGCGATATTACTAAGCTAAATTCTATTGCCCTTGCTGTACTTGCAGCTAGCAAGCAAAACTAATTTTAGAAATATAAAATAAAATTTTGGAGGGAAATATGAGCACTTATAAAATATTAGCTATTAATCCAGGATCTACATCAACAAAGATTGCTGTATATGAAAATGAAACACAAATAATGGAAAAAACTCTAAGACATTCTACAG
>CAZFTH010000316.1:0-1778 GCA_964521745.1 uncultured Peptostreptococcaceae bacterium | reverse complement strand
AAGCCTTCATTTGCCCTTGAAAATATATCTAAATATTCACGTGAAACATTTACATTTTTGGCTTCACTTTTCTTTACCAAATTACTAAGCTCATTAGCTTTCTCTGCTAAATCTAAGCTCAAATAATACAAATCCATCTTAGAGTACATTGATACTTCTAAATTCATCATCTCAGCTATAGAAATTCTGCTATAATTAAAACCCCATAAAAACATAAATAAAATATATACTGATGATATATATATCAAAAGCTTTCCTAAAAAATTAAAAAAGTCTCCCTTAAATAATTTCCAAATTAATAGACAAGCTATAATCGGCAAAGCTATAAGATGAGAGACATATATTATTTCACCTAGCGAAAAAGGGAAAAGTCCTGTTAGGCTACTGATGCCTTGAATTGTCCATTTGTTTATTCCAAGTGAATAATATTTTTCTAATAAATCTGACCTAGCTTCAAGTATAGTTCCTAAAAAGAAAGTCAGTATCGAAGTGATAATAAAATAGAGCGAGATAGGTATTTTAAAATTTCTTCTTTGTTTCTTATAATTACATTTAAGTGGTTTTATCACTTAACGACCTCCATAAATAAAAGGTAGCATAAGCCTCCCACCCTTTCCAAGCTTTAGCATATTCGTACATTTCCTCAGCTGTAGGCTTTCTATCTAATCCTAAATTGCTTTTAAATGCATTTTGAAGGCCTACATCAGATGTAGGATATGAAGAATTGTCATGGAAGCATTTCATAAGTACATAATCTGCTGACCATGCGCCTACCCCTCTCAATGCCATTAATGATTGCTTTATTTTCTCAAAGTCATTCTGATTGAGTAAGGCTTCTTTTGAAATTTCATTGGTTGTCATAGCTTTTGCTATCCCAATAATATATTCTGCTTTTCGAGTTGTAAACTGATGGTTTCTTAACTCCTCAACTTCAATTTGAGCTATTTTATCATATGATGGGAAAACCCAGTAAGTTTCATTTTCAAAAACTATATTTTCTCCAAAATCCTGTACAAAACGCTTTTTAAGAGTATATGCAAAGTTTAGATTAATTTGCTGGCCTATAATTGCCCACACTAGAGCTTCAAACAAATCAGGCATTCCAACAATTCGAAGTCCATAATATCTCTTAACCAGTGGGCTTAATAGTTTGTCCTCACTAGCTATATTATAAAACTCTTCTAAATTCTGGTCTAAATCAAACCATTCCCAGATATACTTCGCAATCTCTTCTCTTCCTTCATATGAAGGCTTCCCTGATAAAAATTCAACCTTTATAGCCTTATGCTCGGACTCTATCTTACATAAAATCATTTCCTCATCTATTTTTAAAAGTTTAATCAAATATCCATCCTTGATTTTGTGCAGCATTTCTTGAGCATCCCTAGCTAAAAAATCTAGACACTGCTTAAAATCAAATTCCTTTGGTGGATATAATTCTATATAAGAATCGTGATTTTTCCAGTTCATTTAAGTCTCCTTTAAAAAAGCTAATTTATTCACTAATCATTTTGATTTTGTCAAAAAAACTATTATTTATAATATCCTCTATATTCTATCGGCAACAGCTTAGCTATACTAATCATTATATGATTCAAGCACCTGTCTTCCCACTCTTCCTTAGTCTTCGAATCATTTTTTGTTGGCAAATGAAATCCTTTACCTATATTTATGTTTATTTCTGCATCATAAAAAACTTCTTTTCCCATATCCTTTTCTATAGGCATAAACTTCTCACTACCACTCATCCCTATAGGAATATCGGAGCAGTTGTAAGC
>CAZFTH010000315.1:0-1783 GCA_964521745.1 uncultured Peptostreptococcaceae bacterium | reverse complement strand
CCTATATTATACAGAGAAAGATAAAATGACATAAGAGAGGAAAGGATATATGGACGACAACGTTTTATTAGCATTTGGACTTACGGTTTTTGCGGGCTTATCAACAGGTATAGGTAGTGCTATTGCATTCTTCGCAAAGACTACGAGTAAGAAATTTTTGTCAATATCACTTGGTTTTTCAGCTGGAGTTATGATTTACGTATCCATGATTGAAATATTTTTTAAGGCTCAGGATTCTCTCATAGCTGCTCTTGGAGAAAAAAATGGAAGCTGGACTACAATTGCAGGCTTTTTTGGTGGGATGGCAGTTATAGCCATTATAGATAAAATGATACCTTCTCATGAAAATCCCCATGAGGTTAGAAATGTAGAGGATATGCAAATTCAAAATGAACCTGAAGATGTAAGAGAGTATTGTCAAAAAATAGCTAACAAGGATAAAAGTGAAAAGATAAACGCAAGTAGAGAAGTGCAAGCAGAGGAATATGACGAAAAGGATAAGCAAAAGCTTATGAGAATGGGTGTATTCACTGCGCTTGCAATCACTATTCACAACTTTCCTGAAGGACTTGCTACCTTTGCATCAGCACTCCATGATCCTTCACTTGGTATAGCAATTGCAATAGCAGTAGCTATTCACAATATACCAGAAGGAATAGCTGTGTCAGTGCCGATTTATTTTGCTACTGGAAGTAAGAAAAAAGCATTTATGTATTCTTTTTTATCAGGTCTTTCAGAGCCAGTTGGAGCCATAGTTGGTTATACTATTCTTAGACCATTTTTTAATGATGTGACCTTTGGTATTTTGTTTGCAGCTGTAGCTGGAATTATGGTATTTATTTCATTTGATGAGCTATTGCCTTCAGCTAGAGAGTATGGAGAGCATCATCTTTCTATATATGGATTAATCGGAGGGATGGCGGTTATGGCTGTCAGCCTTGTGTTATTCATGTAAAAAATATCCTCATAATGTGTAACCTATGTTACTGCGTATATTAGAATTATTCATTAGAATATGATTTGTAGAGTATGAATATAAAATACAAAGTGAAAATCATTGGAGGATATTATGATTAGAAAGATAATAACTATAGATGAAGAAAAATGTAATGGATGCGGACTATGCGTAGATGCTTGCCATGAAGGTGCAATAGTGATGATAGATGGCAAAGCTAAGCTTATTTCAGATGAGTACTGCGATGGGCTAGGGGACTGCTTGCCAGAATGTCCTACGGGAGCTATTAAGCTTGAAGACAAAGAGACTATGCCATTTAATAAAGAGCTAGTAGAAAAGAGAATGGCTGAAATCAAAGAGCAAAAAGAAAAGGAAAAAGAAAAAAAGCCTTTATTTCTAGCTGACATGCCTCCTATGTTTGCAAATGTTCATGGAAGTGGAGACTCTCAGCTGAAAACTTGGCCTGTTCAGATTAAGCTAATGAACACTAAAGCAGGATGCCTAAAGGATGCACATCTTTTAGTAGCGGCAGACTGTACAGCCTATGCTTATTCTAAATTCCATGAAGAGTTTATCAAAGATAGAGTAGTTCTTATAGGCTGCCCAAAGCTAGATGACAATGAATTTTATATAGAAAAGCTAGCTGAGATATTTAGGTCTAACGATTTAAAAAGCATTACAGTAGTAAAAATGGAAGTGCCTTGCTGTAACGGAATGACCTACGCTGTAAAGCAAGCTATGCTTAAGTCGAAAAAAATTGTACCATATAACGAAATTACTATTACTACTGAAGGAAATATCCTTTAGCATTTGCATTTCAAAAATAAA
>CAZFTH010000314.1:0-1784 GCA_964521745.1 uncultured Peptostreptococcaceae bacterium | reverse complement strand
AGATATATCCTCTATGACTTTTGATACTACAAACATTGTTTTTGAAGTTTCTGTATCTTTTGGACAGGCCGCTCCTAAAATCACACTATACACACTACCTATAGCAGGTGCTATGCCGCAGATTCCAGTAAGACCGCAATAAGCACCTATAGCTTGTTTTTTGGTTCTATTTAATGCCTCTTTAATGTCTTCATCTGTTATTTTTATAGTTATTTCATTTCGAATTGCTGCTATTAATGCTCCTGCGGCTACCCATGCATGCTCACAGCCGAGCATAGGAAGCTTTGTTTTATCAATTATTTCATTAGCTATCACAAATGGATTTGTCCCTTCTGAACAAATACTCATATCATAAATTAAATCAAAAGTATCTTCTCCATGACAGCTATCACATATATAGTGTTCATTAGGACAGCTCACATAGCCTAGCTCAGTTTTATTACATTTCATACATGTAAATTCTTGTCCGCTTTGAAAATAATCTAGCGTTGCTTTACATACAAGGCAGTTTTCACTGCTTGTGTCTGTCTGCACCCCTGCAGTTTCTGTAGTTGGTCCTCAACATCCCCCTACATGACTAGTTTTATCTATCATTTATCTCACTCCCATTTATTTATATCTACCATTATATAAGCTTACCATAAATCTAATTTTTATCTCAATCTATAAATTTATGGGGTAAGCCTCATTTTATCTCTAGGAAAAGCTGAAGCATATCTTACATTATCAAATTCTAGAAGCATCGAAGTGATTCTCTCTAATCCAATTGCAAACCCTCCATGAGGCGGCATTCCATATTTAAATATATAAAGGTAATCCTTAAACTGTTCCTTTGACAATCCTCTTTTTACTATATTCTCTAAAAGTTGAGTATAGTCGTGAATCCTCTGACCTCCAGTTGTTATCTCAAGGCCTCTAAATAATAGGTCAAAGCTTCTGGTTTCGCCTTCACCATACGGCATAGTGTACATTGGTCTTTTGCTTTGAGGATAATGTGTTATAAATACAAAATCTGAATTAAACTCTCTCTTTATATACTCCGAAATTAACTTTTCTCCCTTAGGACTCAAATCCGTCTGTAAGTCATTTAGGTTATACTTTTCATTTAGTATTGAAATTGCTTCTGACAGTTTCATTTTAGGTATTTGATATGGAACCTTTGGTAACTGTGCACCAAGGAGCTCAAGCTCTCTGCTACATTTACTTTCTACTTCTTTCATCATAAAATCTAATAATCTATTTTCAAGCTCCATAATCTCATACTCGTCTTGGATAAATCCAAACTCTACATCAAGGCTCACATATTCATTAAGATGTCTTTTTGTGTCGTGGCTTTCAGCTCTATACACATGTCCTATCTCAAATACCCTCTCAAATCCAGCTCCCACCATCATCTGTTTATAAAATTGTGGACTTTGAGCCAAATATGCCTTAGTCTCGAAATAATTTAGCTCAAATAAATTGCTCCCTCCTTCTGTTCCTTGAGCTACAATCTTGGGTGTAAAAATTTGAGTAAAATCATTTTTAATTAAAAACTCAGAAAAAGCTTGAGCTAATACAGCTTTCACCTTAAGCACTGCTCCTAATTTAGGATTTCTAAGTGCCAGCGCCCTATTATTTAGCATCACATCCAAGCTTATATCCATATTTTCCTTGTTTATTTCAATTGGCAAATCTTCATTTGCAGGAGATAGCATGTCTATAGAAATAACCTGAATCTCCAAGCTTTCTGATTTACCTTGAGCTAATTTTACTTTTCCCTTAATCTTTATTACGGCTTCTAG
>CAZFTH010000313.1:0-1787 GCA_964521745.1 uncultured Peptostreptococcaceae bacterium | reverse complement strand
TGATGAAACCTCAGCTGCTGTGCTTAAAAATGGCAGAGAAGTAAAATCAAATATTATAATGAGTCAAATTGATATACACAAAAAATTTGGAGGAGTAGTACCAGAGGTAGCTTCTCGTAACCATGTTCAAGATATAAATCCAGTGATTAAGGAGGCACTTGATACTGCAGGCGCTAGGTTTAAGGATTTGGATATAATAAGTGTAACCTATGGGCCAGGGCTTGTAGGAGCGCTTTTAGTAGGTCTAGCAAGTGCAAAGGCTCTAGCCTATGCCTTAGATATTCCATTAGTAGGAGTCCACCATATAGAGGGGCATATAGCGGCCAATTACATCGCTCACGAAAAGCTAGAGCCACCATTTATTTGCCTTGTGGTATCTGGGGGACATACTCATCTTGTAAAGGTCGCTGATTATGGCAAGTATGAAATACTTGGAAGGACGAGAGATGATGCGGCTGGAGAGGCATATGATAAGGTAGCAAGGGCAATAGGGCTAGGCTATCCTGGAGGACCACTAATAGACAAGCTTGCTAAGGAAGGAAATCCTCATGCTATTAGCTTTCCGCGCAGTTATCTAGAAGAAGAATCCTATGATTTTAGTTTTTCTGGATTAAAGTCCGCAGTGCTAAACTATCTAAATGGGATGAAAATGAAAGCTGAGCCTATAAATGAAGCTGATGTTGCGGCGTCCTTTCAAGAAGCTGTAATAGAGGTATTATCAGCAAAGCTCATTCGTGCTTGTAAGGAGCATGGGCTAAAGCAAGCGGCCATAGCTGGTGGAGTGTCTGCAAACAGCGCTCTAAGAGAGAGGTTAGAAACTATGTGCAAAAAAGAAGAGATAGATTTTTATTATCCACCTCTTCTGCTTTGCACTGACAATGCTGCCATGATAGGCAGTGCAGGATATTATGAATATATTAATGGTTATACTTCTTCGTTAGATTTAAACGCAAAGCCAGGACTTAGGCTAGGCGACAAATAGATAGTTAATCCTGCTGGGCTTCTAGTAGCATTTCCCAAGTGTTCATAAGCTCATGCAGGATTTTTTCTTTGTCTGATTTTTGCTCTGCCACTTCCTTGACTTTTTCGGGATTTGAGTATATTTCCTCAAGGCAAAGCAGTTCATTTAGATTTTCTATTTCTAGCTCAGTATTATGAATAGCTTCTTCAGTTTCTGTGATTTGCTTTTTTAGTTTTTTCTCTTCTTTTTCTTTTTCCTTGTCCTTCTTGCGCTGAATTTTGAGCTGAGTTTTGGTAGTAGTATCTTCGCTTTGGTTAGCAAATTCTAGAGCAGCTTTTTCAGCTGCACGTTTTTCTATATAGTAATCGTAGTTGCCTAGATAGCTTTTTACGCTCTGGTCTTCTAATACTAGGATTTGATCAGGTACCTTATTTAAAAAATATCTATCGTGGGATATTACAAACACAGTTCCTTCATAGTTCGTGATAGCATCCTCAAGAACCTCTTTAGATTCTATATCGAGATGGTTTGTAGGCTCATCTAGAAATAAAAAGTTTGAATCTGAAAGCATGAGCTTAAGCAGTGAAATCCTAGCTTTTTCGCCTCCGCTTAAGGTTCCTATTAGCTTGTATACCTCGTCTCCTGTAAATAGGAAAGCTCCTAGCATATTTCTTACTTTTGTTTCTGTAAAGTTAGGATAGGTAGACCATACTTCTTCAAGCACAGTTTTATCAGGCTGTAAATCATCTCTTTCCTGGTCAAAATAAACTGGGTACACATTGGTTCCAAAATCTATATCTCCATCAAAGCTTTTGTCTACTCCAAG
>CAZFTH010000312.1:0-1800 GCA_964521745.1 uncultured Peptostreptococcaceae bacterium | reverse complement strand
TATCATCCACTCTGTACCACACTCCGTTGCCAATGTGTTACAGATTTGGGGTATTGCCACTTCTGTTAGATGTCTACGTTCACCATGTTGTAGAAATGAACCTCCACCATAGCAATCGTATAGGATAGCTATTGATTCCTTAGGCAAAATATTTTGCATGTGATTTACAAATGTAGTCTTTCCCACTCCTGCAGCAGCTTGCAGACATATAGTTTTATTTTGATTCTTTTGAATATAGCCTCGAATTTCACTATCAAAATTACGTTCAATATAAACATTCAAAGGTGGATCAATTTTTATTGGTGCAGGAAATGCTTGATAAATACTAGTTTCAAGTGCTGCCAAAACATAATCTCTATCCATTGGAAATCGTATTGATTTTTCTGGTAGCATCATTTCTCTCAAATGCATAATTAAGGAATTATATCTACTACGTAAATTACTGATATTCCAACTTCCCAATTGTTTTATTATTTCGGCTCTATGAATGCTACGAATATCTGTACCACATTCATCAAAGTTCAAAAGTAATAGGAACTCAATAAAAGATGTAGAACTTAATTTTGATGTTTCATATAGTTTATTAATATCCTCTTTACATTTAGGAGATAACCTTTTTACTAAGTCTCCCATACGCTTATACTTCTTTTTCCTTAATATAGCCATACACTCATCTATGTGATCCGAAAAGTTTGTTTGTAATTTACGGTTACTGACCAGCTTTAAAATGAGTTTCTTTTGGACATTTTCATATTTCCCACAAAATCCATTATACGTGTCTGCCAGTCTGCGAATGATTGAATTGCTACCGTTTGTGCTAGCACATAGGTTGGCCGCTGTCCAAGGCTTTTCCATTTGATATGTGCTATATTTTAATTGGGAAAAAACAACTCGATGAGCAGATTCAAAACTATCTCCATCATAATATTCTGCCAAATCAATAGAGTATAATTTTTCTTCATCCTCAATGCAAATAGAGTCTTCCCATGTTGGTCCTTCTACAGAAACAGCAGTAAGTTCACTATTGGGTTTTAATATTTCTAACAGCTTTTTGCATGCCCAAATAAGATGGAAATCATCTCCAGCATTTGATGCTATAGCACCAGCATTATTCTTTTTATCCATTTAGTTACATCCCCTCTTGAGAATTACACTATATTTTCTCATTGTAGAAATATCTTATCGAAATTTGTGATTGGATTCTATTCTACAAAGATTTTTTTTCATCTAAATATGGCATCTTAAATAAATAATACTTTCCCATATAGATCCAATTATATATATTATATAGCTCAATTCCCAATGTATCAACTCACAAATTATAATAGGATGCTCATCTCTAAGCACCCCATAATCTACAATCTATATTTGAACCTTTAAAGAATATTTATATTCCTCATAATGTTCACCAAGGACATACTCAATTACATATTCTTTAGGTATCATATAAGTATTTCTTATATAAAAATGCTTAACCCTTCCAGTTCTCATAAGCTTTCTTGCAGTACCGTCACCAATGCCACCGAGCATTTCTCTAAATTCCTCAAGTATCACAATATCAGGATAATCTTTAAACCGTTCTTGATAATATTGTTTATCTCTCATTTTAAGTCAGCCCCTTATAATCATTTGCCAGTGATAGATGCTGACTGCCTAATCTAAATATACTGTACCTTATTTGCAATAGATAATAGAAGCCCCCTCCATATCCCTCCTAATATCCCTCCAACGTGATTTTTTCGTTTAATAATGTATTTTCATATACAACGGTAATTGCAATGGAATTATACCTATCAAGCT
>CAZFTH010000311.1:0-1806 GCA_964521745.1 uncultured Peptostreptococcaceae bacterium | reverse complement strand
TGCTTTTTTTCCAAGTAAGGATATATATATTTCATTTAGTTCTTCATTGGTAGTATTAAAATTGGACTCAATATCAATATACTTTCTCCTAATCACAAAATTTATATTATTGGTAAATTCAAACTCAAATTTATTTGCATTTTTCACTTGCATTTATTCACCTTATCTTTCTGCAATCTTATTTATCAACTCTATTGCTTTAAATGCTTCTTTGCTTGAAACAACAAGTTTTTCTTTACCGGCTAATGCATTAAAATAATTTCTATATAAAGAAGTATGACCATTACCATATACATCTTTAATCTCTTCTTTAATATCTGAAAAATACTCATCTGTATTATTTAATCTTGATACATAAAACTCATTTAAGGCTTTTCCTCCTAGTCTAATATAAGCATTTTCGGCACAAATGTCTAATGTCTCTTCAAGATTACCGCCATGAACTATAACAGACCCTTCTATATGTGCAATTATACCGTTTTCAAATTCTACAATACTATGAATATGATCGTCAAACTCAAAATTTCTGAAAAATCTATTCCCTATGCTATATACTTCTTTTACGTTGCTATTTGCATACCAAAGAAGCATGTCTATACCATGTATACACTGATTATGCAAAATGCTTCCGTCAGTTTTTTTCTTCCCTCTCCAATCAGCAAGTCCATAATAATTTTCATCTCTATTCCACAAAACTCGTACAGATAATGATGCTATGTTTTTAATGGTATCATTTTCTATGTTTTCTTTTACTGTATAACATGTCTTATTAAATCTGTTTTGATGGCATACACCAAGCTGAAGGTTTTTTTTATTTGCAATGTTTGTCATATCCAATGCATCTTCTGATCTAATAGCCATCGGTTTTTCAATTAGTAAATGTTTATTTGCTAACAATACCTTTTTCCCAATTTCATAGTGGGAACCACTATCAGTAGTGATGACAACAACATCTATTGAGTTATCTTTAAGTATCTCTTCATAATTATCTGTAATAATTATTTCTTCTTTATTAAAAAACTCATCTTTCTTTAACCTTGCTTTTTCTATATCAATATCACACAAATATTTAAGTTCAGTAATATCACGATTATCAAGAATCGCTTGGAAATGGTTCTTCGAAATCCTACCGCAACCTATAAATGCTATATTAAACATATTCAATACCTCATACCTCCCACATAGTATTTATCTATCTAATAGTTTTTCTTAGTATATCTACAATTTTATCGGTAGCCATGCCATCTCCATATATATCTTGAGTATATTTAGACTTATCATTTACAGCTACTACTGCCTGATAAATTAAGTCTTTACTTACTAACATGTTCCATCCGCTTTCAACAAGCTCTCGCCAACCAGTATCCTTCATTATCGTTACTGCACGTTTCTTAGCAAAATATGCTTCTTTTTGTAGTCCACCACTGTCTGTAATAATTTTATAACTATTTTTAACTAAGCCCATCAATTGCAAATAATCTATCGGAGCTATTATCTTTATATCTTTTAATAATGGCTCCAATCCATATTCAAATATTTTCTTTTTTGTTCTTGGATGAATTGGAAAAATTATTTGAATTTCTTTTGCTACCTTTTTAATTTGTCTTAGAATGATCTCTAAGTCTTCTTTTTTATCAACATTAAAATCCCTGTGTAAAGTCATTACAATGTAATTATTCTCTTTTAGATTAAGATATTCATATAACGAATAGTCAAATGAAGGCTCCATTATCTTATAAAGGTCATACATTACATCTCCAGTAAAGAATACGCCTTCCGTTATACCTTCTTTTTTTAAATTATCTA
>CAZFTH010000310.1:0-1807 GCA_964521745.1 uncultured Peptostreptococcaceae bacterium | reverse complement strand
CTAAATACCTTAGTGAAATCAAATCTTTATACAATTGTCTTTCCTTGATATCTTTCTTTAGATTCTTTATTTCACTAAGGTATTTAGCTTTTTCCTTTTCGACCTCTTCTAGCTTTTCTCTCAAAACGAACAGCTCCGTCAAATCCTTTATAATAGTAAGCACTTGAACTACATTTTTATCTTTATCAAGAAATGGCGTGCCTGTAATTAACACTCTTTTATTCATTCTATCTATAGTGGTCAAAACAGAAATGGGCTTTTTCTCTTTCAAAACCAGTAAAGCTATAGAGCATGGCTTCCTAGTTTTCAAAGTCTTTTTCTTTCCGTTATTAAACATATCAAATGCATTCGCTTTATCTTCTGGCTTAATTTCTATAAAAGCAGGATCCGAATTTAAAACTACGTTGTTCCATACCTGCTGCATATTTTTGCCTACAATATCTGCAGCCTTGATTCCCGTAATTTCTGTAAAAGCTTTATTAATAGCTGTTACTACTCCATTTTTATCTGTTATATAAATTCCGTCTGAAATTGAGTCAGCTGTAGCAAGAGCATCTGCTTCTCTTTTCTTAAGCAAATCCTGTTCATCTGACTTATAACCGATTTCATTCATATTTACATTATCCATATGCTTCCCCTAACTTTAACTTATAACAAATTATTGATTAGTATTTTAAGCACAATTATAACATATACTTCTGTACACATAGCAAAAAAGACTGACAAAATCATCAGCCTTTTTCATTATTTCATATTACTCTGCTATTTTATATACTTATAGTTCAAATCTTTACCTTTGCCTTCAACAGTTAGATCTGCATACGGATTATAATCTGTGTTTGTAACAACTTGATATAAGTTGTATAGCTGAGGCAAAAATGCTCCCCAGTTTCCAATTTCTTCAGCACAATGCTCAGACCAAGTAATCCCTTGCTCAGGAGTTTCCTTCTTTTTCATACCTATAGCTGAAGATTTCCCTACAACACCATAGTCAGTTTTTTCCCACTGGTGTATGCGATACCCCATAACCTCTTCTACCTCTAGGCTCTCTGGACCAAATCCCAGTCCTGCAACAACAACGCAGTGCTCATAAACAATATATTCCTTTACATTGGCTGGCACTGTAGCTAAATCCTCAAATCTTATATAAAGATTTTGGCGTGTTCCATCATTCCAGGTTTGTGGCGCTATATGTACAGACCCTATGGGATTGCCATGTTTAGGTGCTATAGCCCACTCTAAAGTTTCGTGTTGAGATGGATGCCATAAAATAAAACCTTTTTCCATATTGCTCCAAAACCAGTCTATCATCTTTGGAGTAATTCCCTCATGTTTCCAATCTAAATGTGTTCCCATTGAGTCTTGCGTTACTTTCATTTCCATAACATTTTCCTCCGAATTATATAAGTCTATTTCAATCCCAATATCTGTCTAGCTTCATCTGGCGAAGCAATTTCCTTATTAAGCTCTTTAACTATTCTCTTAGTTCTTTCTACAAACTCTACATTGGATTTTGCCAGTACTCCCTTAGAATAAAAAACATTGTCTTCCATTCCTACTCTAACATGTCCTCCTAAGGCAAGCGCTGCATACATTATAGGAAGATGTCCTTTTCCTATACCAAGTGCACCCCAGGTGCAGTTTTCAGGCAAGAGACTTTTTAAAAACACAAGATTTTCAACAGTAGCATCCATTCCACCTGCAGCTCCTAGCACAAATTGAAAATGTAGAGGAGCTTTTAATATACCTTTTTTAAGATAATAAAGAGCATTGTAAATCATTCCTGCATCAAAAATTTCTATTTCGG
>CAZFTH010000309.1:0-1817 GCA_964521745.1 uncultured Peptostreptococcaceae bacterium | reverse complement strand
CTGAGAAATCAAGTCCAATAAGAAGATTATCTTTAACTGAGCCAGCAAAAACAATAGGAGTTTGAGATAGCATGACAACCTCGCGCCTATGATATATGGAATCTACTTGTTCTAAATCATTTTCTAGGTAGTAAACTTTTCCGCTTTCAGGGCTAATCAGTTTGTTTAAAAGCTTAAGAAGAGTAGTTTTACCGCTTCCACTTTTTCCTACTATAGTAGTAACTATGTTTGAACGAATTTCTAAATCTTTTACATCTAATATATTTTTGTATTTAAGATTTTCTATTTTAAACATAATACCCCCTTATTTAATCTCTTTAAAGAGTTCATAAGCTTTAGCTTTAGCTTGCTCTAGTATATCTTCGCCAAGAGGAGTGATAGAATAATATTTTCTAATTTTGCCATCTACATTTCTATCCTCTTTAGTAAGCAGTCCTTTATTTTCCATACTGTGAAGTATAGGATAAAGTGTGCCAGGACTCATATCATAGCCATGCTCTTCTAGCTCTGATATCATCCAAGTACCATAAATAGGCTCTTTCTTTGCATGATGCAATATGTGAATCTGAATAAAGCCTAGAAAAAATTTTCTTAAGATTTGATCTGCCAAGTTTATCACCTCAAAAATTATTTAAACGAAAAACAATATCGAATATCGATATTGTTTTAATTATAGCATTTTATAAATTTTTTTACAATTAAAGTCATGCGGAACATTAAGGATGTGTTTTTTTATAAAGGAGCTTTGGAATATCAAGCTCGATAAGAAGCATTCCTACAACTATAAGCACAGCGCCCATGCTTCCTTTTACTCCTAGAACTTCGCCCACTGCAAGGTATGCAAATATAGCTGCAAATACTGGCTCACAGGTGTAAATAAGTGCAGTGTGAGTAGCTGAGGTGTATTTTTGAGCTACGTTTTGAACTATATAAGCTCCAGAAGTACATACAAGGCTTAATATAGCTAGGTTAATCCACACTGGAAGACTTACAGGTACTGTAGGAGTTTCTATTGCTAGAGAGACTATAAGACTTAGGAAACCTACGACTCCTATTTGAACTATTGCAAAGGCTATGGATTCTGCTTTTACAGTAAACTTGCCCACGAGAATTATATAAATTGCAAAGAATACAGCGCAAACTCCTGTGTAGATATCTCCAATATTTAGTCCACCTACATCTTGATTTAGAGTGATTAAGGCAAGACCCGAAAAAGCTAAGGCGACGCTTATTACAGTTAGCAGATTTGGAAGCTTTCTTGCGATTATTGCAGAAAAAATAGGAACAAGTATTACGCTAAATCCAGTGATAAAAGCAGATTTGGAAGCTGTGGTGTAATTAATCCCTACTGTTTGAAAAGCATAGGTTGCAAATAACAATAAGCCAAGCAGAGTTCCATACTTTAAGGTGAATTTATCAATTGCAATAATTTTTTTGTAATAAATCACTGCGGATATAAAAAAAGCAAAAATGAATCTTAAAGTAAGAAAATTATAGGATTGAAGCTCAGACAGTGAGTTTTTGGTCAATATAAAGGAAGCTCCCCATCCAACCGTAACAAGTAGTAATGCAATATCTGCCTTAAGTTGTTTCGTCATCTAATCTACTCCTTTGCACAGCTGTATTTTTAATGATATAGCTATAATTATATCTTATATTTAGGGTTTGAAAAGCCAAATACTATAAGTTTTATATTAAAACTGAATTTACTTATCATTATTATGATTTAGGAATAATTAATCTGGTCTAAGTAATATATTGGAAAGTATGAAATAAAATTCCTAATTATTATAACTATGAATATTTATGTATAAAAA
>CAZFTH010000308.1:0-1819 GCA_964521745.1 uncultured Peptostreptococcaceae bacterium | reverse complement strand
ATATAGCTCTTTATATTGTCTACCATTAGATTAAAGCCCTTAATCATTTCATGTACTTCTTTAATATGTCCTCTTTTTTGTTTTATCTCTACATCCCAATTACCAGAGGTTATTTCATTATATCCACTCGCTACCATCAAAAGAGGCTGAGTAACTTTATTTAGAATATAAATCCCTGCTATAGTTCCAAGAATAAGCATAATCATTATCATCGCAAGGCTTAAATTATACCTTGAGCGGATTGACCCCATTAAATCATTTTCTGGAATTACTACTGCTATTCTCCATCTTAGTCCATGAGGATTTTCTAGCTTTGATACCATTACAAAATTATTGCTATCCTCAATTTCTATTCTATGAACTTTTTTATATTCCAAATCTCTGGCTCTTAGTAAAGCTTCAGTCGATTTTATAAGTGGATTTTTACTGTCTTTTACTTTTAAGAGCTCCCCTTTAAAATTCTTTGAATCTGTAATTACTACATTGTTATAAGCTTCAGATTGAGCTACTATATCTAGATCATTATTTACTATAAATACTACTCCGTTGTCTTTTATTTTATTATTTTGGAGAAAATCATTAATTCCATTTAATTTTACATCTATTTCAAACACTCCTCTAAATTCTCCCTTATTTCCAAATACAGGAACAGATACCGAGGTAGTTGCTTCCATTTTTTCATCTTGATTTATGTAAATATTCGACCAGCTACTTGCAATATTTTTCCTAACTGGTTCATACCAGGGTCTAATTCTAGGATCGTAACCCTCTATAGAACTTATTATGTTTGAATTTATGCTATCTCCTTCATATATATTGAGCAGTCCACCTGTCCTGCTATCCTTAAGCATAAGACTAAAATCTTTGCCTTCCCCATTATCTCTTATGCCTATATAGTTCCCATTTTCGTCTCCATAGCTTATCACACTAACTTGCGGAATTTTTGCTTTAAGGCTTTTCATCAGACTTTTCTGATAATTTTCTATAGCAGATAAATCCTCACCTAAAAACATCTTTTCATTTGTTATAGTATAGCCTATTATTTCTGCCATAATAAGTGGCTGTGAAAGTATTGCATTTAGCTCGTTTTGAGTATTATTAGTAAGAGCTTCTACTATTTTACTGCCTTGCTCTTTTGCAAGAAATTCATAATCTGCCCTATATCTCATAATAGAAATTACAAAGGTTGCTATGAGCACAATTATAAGTGGCAGGGTTACTGCTAATCTAAGAGAAATAAATCGATTTCTCATGTACCCCTCCTTTATTCTATAGGATTTATTAACAATTTTTTAGTTTTTTATACCTATTACTTATCATACTAGAAATTCATTATAAAATACAAGCCATTCAATACTTCAAAGTAAAGAAAATTAAGATATTTTACTTTATTGATAATAATTATTAGTGCTTCTATATTACTTAATAAAAGAGTATAATTTAAGAGATTCTAAAAATTAGGAGATGATAAAATGTTTTTCAAAAAAGATAAAATAGTTGAAACAGTTATAAATACTGCAGATAAAGAAATCCAAGAAAAGCTTCAGGCTGAAAACGAGCTATTAAAATCATATATCAACCAAATCTATAGCCGCATGGAAGAAATAATAGAAAATCACAATCATGTGAATAGCCAGCATTCAGATTTAGCTTCACTTGCTGAAAATATCAAAGATATAATGGAAAATGTAAAGGATTTATCATAAAATACTAATGATTTATCATTAGAGCTTTCTACTAGAAGCGATAAATTAAATAGCATATCTCAGACTTCTGTAGAAAAATCTGTAGAAGGCAATAAAGCTGTTGAGGACTTGCT
>CAZFTH010000307.1:0-1823 GCA_964521745.1 uncultured Peptostreptococcaceae bacterium | reverse complement strand
GCTATCGTATGGCAATGTAGAAGAACTGCTGCTATATGTGATGAACTAAAAGCAAAAGGCTTAGAAGCTTCAATTAAAGAAAAGACGGGTCTTGTTGTGGATGCATACTTCTCAGGAACAAAGGTTAAGTGGATACTTGACAATGTAGAAGGAGCCAGAGAAAAAGCTGAAAATGGAGAACTTCTATTTGGAAATATAGACACTTGGCTTATATGGAATCTTACAAGAGGAAAGGTTCACGTAACTGATTATTCCAATGCTTCTAGAACATTGTTATACAATATTAAAGAATTAAAGTGGGATGATGAAATTTTAAGTGAATTAGGGATTCCTAAATCAATGCTTCCTGAAGTAAAACCTTCTAGCTGTGTATATGGACATACTGACCCACAAACTTTTGGTGGAGCAGAAATTCCTATAGCAGGAGATGCGGGAGACCAGCAAGCGGCATTATTTGGACAGGCGTGTTTTGAACCAGGAATGGCAAAGAACACATATGGAACAGGATGCTTTATGCTTATGAATACAGGTGAAAAGCCAATTGAATCTAAGAATGGCTTGCTTACAACTATAGCTTGGGGAATAGGAGATAAAGTTGAGTACGCTCTTGAAGGAAGTATATTTATCGCAGGAGCATCAATTCAGTGGCTTAGAGATGAACTAAAGCTAGTATATGATTCAGCTCAATCAGAGTATTATGCAAATTTAGTTGAAGATACAAATGGAGTTTATGTAGTTCCTGCATTTACAGGACTCGGAGCACCGTACTGGGATATGTATGCAAGAGGAGCAATACTCGGACTTACAAGAGGTTCAAAGAGAGAGCATATTGTAAGAGCAACTCTAGAGTCTATTGCTTATCAAACAAAAGATGTTTTAGAAGCAATGCAAGAGGATTCGGGAATAACTCTTAAAGCATTGAAGGTAGATGGTGGCGCTGCTGCTAATAATTTCCTTATGAGCTTCCAATCTGATATCTTAAACGTGCCAGTTAGAAGACCTCAAGTTCTTGAAACTACTGCTCTTGGAGCTGCATATCTTGCTGGTCTTGCAGTAGGACTCTGGAAAGATCAAGATGAGATTAAAGATAAATGGGCTGTGGATAGAGAATTTGAAATTACTATGGAAGAAGATTTAAGAAATAAAAAGTACAATGGCTGGAAAAAAGCTGTTAAGAGAGCTATGGACTGGGAAACTGAAGAATAAAATATATTAACAAAAGCTTATTAGAAAATGGAGAAAAGCTTAGGCTTTTTCTCCATTTTTTGAATTTTGGACATAGTTTAGGAGGCGTAACGATGTATGATGTTACAATAATAGGAGCAGGAGTAGTAGGAGCTAGCATTGCTAGAGAGCTATCTAGATACAAGCTTAAGACTCTAGTTTTAGAAAAAAACATAGAGGTTTGTCAGGGGACTACCAAGGCAAATAGTGCAATAGTTCACGGAGGCTATGATGCATATGAGGGAAGCTTAAAGGCTAAGCTAAATGTATGGGGAAACAAGCTTTATTCTCAGCTTACAGAAGAACTAGAGGTTTCTTTTGATAGAATAGGCTCGCTAGTTGTTGCATTTAATGAAGATGAAATGAAGGAACTTGAGGTTTTATACAAAAGAGGTCTAAACAACCAAGTAGAAGGCTTGGAGCTAGTAGATGGACATAGAGCGAGAGAGCTCGAAGCGAATTTATCAAAAGAAGTTATAGGAGCACTTTATTGCAGCAGTGCTGGGATAGTATGTCCTTTTAATATGACATTTGCTTTGATTGAAAACGCTATAGACAATAATGTAGAGCTAAAAACAAGTGAGATGGTTGAGTCTATA
>CAZFTH010000306.1:0-1833 GCA_964521745.1 uncultured Peptostreptococcaceae bacterium | reverse complement strand
GAGGGTCAAAAAATAAAAAGGTATTAGAAGCTAGACTAGATAATGTATCCACCTATGGAATAATGAAGGAGTACAGTGATAGTGCTATCAGCGAGATAATCATGACACTGGTATCAAGTGGATATATTCATATGACTCATGATAAATACCCAGTGCTAAAATTAACCAGCAAATCTGCAGATGTACTGAGCGGAAAAACTAAGCTTCATCATAAAAAACATTTATTGCAAAGGAAAGATGAAAAAGAGAAAGCTAGTAAATCTATAAAAGGTGGAAATATAGATTTTGATATAGAGCTATTTGAAAAGCTAAAGCAACATAGATATAAGATAGCCCAAGAAAAAGGACTACCTCCATATGTTATATTTCACGATATAGCATTAAAAGAAATGGCGGCCTATCTGCCCGTGAATAAAGAGTCTTTCCTAGAAATAAAGGGCGTAGGTGAGAAGAAGTATGAAAATTATGGTGAAGGATTTATTGATATAATTAAGGGATATTAAGTTGAAAATTTTTGATAATGAGGACAGTATATGAAAAAGCTAATTAACCTTGCAAACTTTACTCAGACTATAGATAAATTTAACGAAGGAAAAGAAAGCGTAGAGGATTTTTTAAAGCATCACAATATAGATGCAGTAGAGATGATGCTTTATGAAGAAGATATAAAAGTAAGCAAAGAGATAGTTCATGGACTTCATCTTAGAACCTGGTCATACTGGATGGATTTTTGGAAGGGAAATCATGAAGCCTTGCTCCATAATCTTATTTCAAAAGAAAATATACATGAGTTATATAATGGATTAAGTCCAACCGCTCTTGTGGATTGGTATTAAAAAGAGTTCGAAATTGCTAAATTACTGAATGTAAGGTATATGGTGATGCATATAGCAGACATGGATATCCATGATATTTACACAGGGGATTATAGGTATACTGATGAAGAGATTGTAAGCTGTGCTGTTGATTTAATTAATGAGGCTTTTACGAAAGACAGCGACATATTACTTCTTTTTGAGAATATGTGGGGACCTGGGATTAGGTTTGATAAACCAGATTTGATGAGACAAATTTATCAAAAGGTAAACTATAAAAACAAAGGATTTTTATTTGATTTATCTCACTTTGCTTTATCTCAGAACGATGTTTATTCCTTGGATGAGCTTAAATCATCTATTAATACAGCTCTTAATCAAATGGGAGAGCTAAGAAAATATATTTATGGAATGCATGTATCGGCATGCAGTTTAGGAAATAGCGTAGAAAAAATGAGGGAAGGCTTTGACTATAAATCTCCAGTATTATCGAGTTCTCTAGAAGACAGATACATTCATAATTTGACTACAGTAGGTAAGCTTGATATGCATAGACCTTTTGAGGATGAAATATTAAAGGACATCATAGATATTATTTCACCTGAATTTATAGTGTATGAATTTTTGTATCAGTCTAAAGATACGTTATCTGACTGGATTAAGACTCAAAATTCCTATTTATAAATTATAAAAAAAGTTTGTTATAATTAGTATATTAGTAAGGGATTAATAGTTTATATAAGCAATTGATGGTTTAATAGCTTGGAGGGAAATATTTAAATGAATAAATTGTTATTGGTATTAATTAGTCTATTACCAGAGGTATTGACAATTAAGTTCACACAGCTATATGTTGATTTCAAAATCAAGAAGCATGCAAAATTGAATATAAATGGGTTAGATAATTTAGAAAATGATTATAAAAGACCCTACTTATTTGTTTGCAACCATTTGAGTAATTCTGATGGGCTAATTTTAAACAAAGTGCTTAAAGATGAGAAAGTGATTTTTGTAGCAG
>CAZFTH010000305.1:0-1838 GCA_964521745.1 uncultured Peptostreptococcaceae bacterium | reverse complement strand
AGAAATTGCAAAGGCGCTTAGCAAGGAAGTAAAGCTTCTAATACTGGACGAACCAACAGCAGCACTAAACGAAGATGATAGCGAAAATCTACTAACACTACTTAAGGAATTAAAATCTCACGGAGTAACTTCTATTATGATTTCTCATAAATTAAAAGAGGTTATTGCTATTGCTGATACAGTTTCAGTTTTAAGAGATGGAAAAACTATATGCTCAAAGAGCAATGAAGATGAATCTATAAGTGAACCATTTATAATTAAAAATATGGTAGGAAGAGATATTGATAATATTTATCCTAAAAGAGAAGAACATAATATCGGTGATGTAATATTTGAAGTGAAAAATTGGAATGCTTTTGACTATAAACAAGGAAGAGACATTCTTAAAAACATAGATTTTGACGTAAGAGAAGGCGAAGTAGTTGGTATAGCGGGGCTTATGGGAGCAGGAAGAACTGAATTTGGCCATAGTGTGTTTGGCAATATCAGTAATTATAAATTATCAGGAGAGATTCAATTCTTAGGAAAAGCAGTTCAACTTAGAAATCCATACGATGCAATTAAAGCAGGGCTTGCTTATGTTTCAGAGGATAGAAAAGGCGATGGACTTATATTAATGGATGATATAAAGCAAAACATAACGTTGGCAAATTTAAAAAAATTCTCTCCAAATGGTCTTATAAACAAAAATGAAGAAGTAAAAATAGCATCATAATATAAAGATTCTATGAATATTAAAGCACCTAGCATAGAGCAAAAGGTAGGTAATCTAAGTGGAGGAAATCAGCAAAAGGTTTCATTTGCAAAGTGGCTGTTTGTTTCACCGAAGCTTTTGATTTTAGATGAGCCTACTAGAGGAATAGATGTAGGAGCAAAGTACGAGATATATACCATAATAAATGATTTGATATCAAAGGGTCTGAGCATTATTATGATTTCTTCAGAGCTTCCAGAAATACTGGGAATGTGTGATAGAATTTATGTCATGGCAGAGGGTAAAATGACAGGGGTTTTATCTAGCGAGGAAGCAAATCAAGAAATAATTATGCAGATGGCTACGAATTAGGAGGAAGGCAATGAGTTTAATAAATGAAGCTAAGGGCTTAATAAAACAAAACATTCGAGAATATGGTATGTATATTGCCTTGATAATCATAATGGTTACCTTCAGTGCAGCTACAGGAGGACTGTTCATGTCCTCGAGAAATATAAGTAATCTTATAATTCAAACTGGGTATATAGCAGTACTTGCAGTAGGTATGACTCTAGTTATGGTTATAAAGCACATAGATTTGTCCGTTGGATTTTTGGCAGGATTTCTAGGTGCTATTGCGGCAATACTTATGATGAGATTTAATGTATCTGTTCCGGTAACTATACTTTTGGTTTTAGTACTTGGAACTATAACAGGAAGCTTTACAGGATTTTTAGTTGCTAAGATGGGAATTCCAGCTTTCGTAGCATCTCTTGCAGCAATGCTTGTATTTAGAGGAGCATTGCTTATGGTTACTGAAGGTACAGGGACTATAGTAATTTCAAACAAAGCATTTAATGCTATTGGAAATGGATTTATTCCAGATTTTGTGAATATGGGAAATCTCCATGTTTTGACTTTGATTATTGGAATAATAGGAATAGCAGCTTATGCTTGGTCAGAGATTAAAACAAGAAATGATAAGATAAAGTACAATTTTGAAGTAATATCCAGCAAGATGTTCACAGTGAAATTAATTGCTATTAGTGCCGTTATAGCCTATATAACATGGATTTTAGCAGGATATAACGGTTTATCTTGGACAGTTGTAATCACTATTATAGTAGTTTTAATTTATCACTTT
>CAZFTH010000304.1:0-1839 GCA_964521745.1 uncultured Peptostreptococcaceae bacterium | reverse complement strand
AAATCTAGAGATTCTATAGCTCAAGGTCAACAAGAAAGCAGTAAAGGTAAAGAAGTGGTCCATCAAGTGGCTTCATCAGTAAAAAATGTTCAGTCTACTTTTAAAATGAACATAGAAAATATGAGCAATCTTGGAAACAGCTTGCAGCTTCTTACTAACAGCAAGGAGAATATCATAAAAAACCTAACAGAAATAAATGCTATAATATCAGATTACGCTGCCTCTGCCGAGCAGGTATCAGCATCTACTGAGGAACAAACAGCTTCTATGCAAGAAATGAGCTCTCTAGCTGAGGAATTGTTTACAAAGGCTGAAGAGCTAGATGGCCAAATCACAAAATTTAAAATTTAAATTTTTCAGTTTTTCATGCATGCCCAGGTCTTACAAGCATAGCAATTTTCTCCTCTGCACAGTCCTATGCCTTTTGGATAATTCCTAAGCTCAGGAGTAGATGAGATTCCAACTATTGCAGTTATGCTCTTTTGAGGTACGAGCATTGACCCGTTGTAGCTTATAGGGCAGGCATCATCTAGCTTTATAAGCTTTTCAGATTCATCTAAAGCAATATCTCCATACCCAGGACTATATCTAAGAGTTAGAAATTTTCTCTTTTTGATATAGTCCTGTTTTAATCTCAAGTAAAGCTTTTCTATCAAAAAATCCACTGCAAATGAAGCTAATTCATCGAGGAGTGTAGCCTTGTATATTCTATCTTCACTTAGCAAGACATGAATTTTATCGTCTAGCTCTTTGCCTAGGGTAGCCCACATAAATATTGCCTGAGTAGAATTTTCAAGACCTTTCGCAAGATAATGTGACTTTATATCATAACCACCAAGCTTTACCACAAAGTCTGTAATGCTTGCAGGTAAAGCCTTGTAACCTAGACTAGGTTTGATTTCCGATATAAGCTCTGATACCTCTGCTTCAGCATAGGGTCTATCTATATATTTTAGTAGCTCTTTTGCATCTAGGTTAAGATTTATACGCATTATTTTTCATCCACTTCCGTCAAAGATTTTACTAGACCTATAGCTTTTATAGCATCCTTAGAATATCCGTCAGCTCCTACCTTCCTTGCGTAATCTTCAGTTACAACTGCTCCACCTACTATTATTTTTACATTAGGAAGCTCTGATTTAATATACTCTATCGTTGGCTCTAGATTTACCATGGTAGTAGTCATAAGAGCACTGATGCCTATAATATCAGCGTTTACTTCCTTTGCTTTTGTAGCAAAGGCTTCTTTTGTAACGCTTTTTCCAAGGTCTATAATATTGTAGCCAAAAGGCTTTAGCACAGATTTTACTATGTTTTTACCTATGTCGTGAATATCCCCATATACCGTTCCAAAAACTAAGGTATGACTAGATTTTGCTTTATTTTCAAGCCTATCAAATAACTCTTGAACTTTTTCAACTACCTGCATCATATCTGGCAAAAATATTCTCTTTTCATCGTAAAGCCTACCTGCCTTGTCAAGTGCTATTAGCATAGTATTTATAACTTCTTGCTCTGTTTTTTCTGCTAGCAAGCTATCAAATGCACTTGGCTCTTCTTTATTAATAAGCTGATAAATCAGCTCTCCTTCTATAGTCAATTTATCTATATCCTCTAGCTCTATATAGGTTTTATTTGATAGTTTTTCTTTTCCCATAAGTATCTGGGCTGACTCAATGGTTTCTACTATACCTTTTGAGCTAGCACTTGCAATTGCCATGGAAAGTCCACTTCCTATTAGCATAGAAAGCAAGGTTTGATTTAATCTATCTCTATTTTTCATGCCATAAGAAACATTGCTAAGCCCAAGAGAGGTCTTTATTCCTTTATTTGATAACT
>CAZFTH010000303.1:0-1844 GCA_964521745.1 uncultured Peptostreptococcaceae bacterium | reverse complement strand
CAAGGCATATTCTAATACGTGTAGCATCTCATGAGCATTGTAGTTGCTAAAGGAAAACCCATTTCCTTTTACTGTAGTTTTATCATATGGTATTACAGTATCCTTTAGTCCTCCAGTTTCTCTAACCAGTGGCAAAGTTCCATATCTAAGGGCTATAAGCTGACCTATTCCACAAGGCTCAAACTGAGAAGGCATGAGTAGCATATCTGCTCCTGCATAAATCCTCTGAGCAAGTGTATTGTCAAATACCAATTTAGCGCTACATTTTTGAGGGTAAGTCATTGAGTAATAATGAAAAACACTATGATATTTTTCATCTCCTGTACCAAGAAGTACAAATTGGATATCTTTATCTAGTATCTCTCTCATAACATGAGTAACTAAATCTAAGCCTTTTTGAGAAACAAGCCTAGTAACCATACCTATCATCATAACGTCTTTATCCTGAGGAAGCCCTAATATTTTTTGGAGCTTAAGCTTATTTTCAAGCTTTTTCTCAGTAGTATTGATGTCGTAATTTTCAAATATGTGAGTATCAGTAGTTGGCGAATATATATGGTAATCTATACCATTTAATATTCCCTTAAGTTTGTTTGATTTTTTATTTAACAGCCCATCTAGTTTTTCTCCAAAATAAGGAGTTTTAATCTCTTGTGCATAGCTAGGACTAACTGTTGTTATATAATCAGAAAAATTAATTGCGGATTTCATAAAGTTTACGTCTCCGTAGAATTCTAAGCCATCTTCAACCATCATATGTTCTGGAAGTCCAGCCACATCATGTAAAACTTCTTTGGAGAACACTCCCTGATATTGAAGATTGTGTATTGTAAATATAGTTTTGATTTTAGTTTTTCCTAGATGCTGGTAATTTTCCATTTTTAAATAGGCAGGAATAAGTGAAGTATGCCAATCATTAAGATGGATGATATCAGGAATAAAATTCATGCGCTTTACAAATTCAACTGTCGCTCTTGAAAAGAAAGAAAATCTTTCTGCATCATCAAAGTATCCATAAGCATTTTCTCTTTTAAAGTAATACTCATTATCTACAAAATAAAAATCTAAGCCTTCAAATTCTAAATGCTGTACTCCACAGTACTGATTTCTCCAGCCAACTGGAACTGAAAAAACATCTACCTGTTCCATCTTATCTTTGTAAAATTCTGGTATTTGTAAATATTTAGGAAGCATAATTCTAACATCTATCCCTAAACTCTTTAATGCCTTAGGAAGTGCAAAAGCTACATCTCCTAGTCCTCCTGTTTTGATAAAAGGATAGCTTTCTGCACTTACAAACAAAACTTTCATAATCATCCTCCTCTATATTAAATAGTTCTATTCTTATCTATGACCAAAGGAACTTTCTTATCTCCTTTTAATACTTTATTTTCTGATATAACTACTCCCTTGTCTAATACTACATTTTCAAGATTAGCATTCGATTTTATTCTGCCATTTTGCATGACTATTGAGTTTTCAATTTTGACCCCTTTTTCTACATGAACCCTTCTAAATATTACAGAATTTTTAATCTCTCCTTCTATTATGCAACCATTTGCAATTAAAGAATTTTCTATTTTGGCTTCATTCGAATAAAAAGTAGGAGATTCATCTTTTACTTTTGTATATATTTTTCTGTCAGAATAAAAAATTTCTTCAGATATTTCTGTATTTAAAAAATCCATATTTGCTTCAAAATATTTTTCTATGCTGTTTATACATTTTACATAGCCCTTATGATTATATGCAGTGATTTTAAGCGTATTTATGCATTGATTTATTGCATCGTTAAGATAAAAATTCTCACCCTTTGCTATGGAATCCATAATAATATCTAAAAG
>CAZFTH010000302.1:0-1856 GCA_964521745.1 uncultured Peptostreptococcaceae bacterium | reverse complement strand
AACATAGGGGACCTTATAATCAGCATGGCGTCAGTAAGAGAAGATGGGGCATCTGCTATGTATATCAATAAAGACTATCCAGCAGTATCTGATTTTGAAATATTGACAGCCCTAAAAAACAACGCTGTGAAACTAGGCTATGAGCATCATGTGGGAATAACTAGAAGCCATGACTCGTTTTATATAGATGATGAGATAGAAAAAATGAAATTTTGGAATAAGAAAAATGTTCTAGGCTCAGATATGGAAACAGCATCGCTATTTGTAATAGGAAAGCTAAGAGGAGTAATGGTAGGCTCAGTTCTAAACAACGTAGTGCTATATAGCAAGGATGTAAAAGACGGAGTGAATGATTACGTAAACCAAAAAGACCTAGCTCAGCAGGGAGAAGATAGAGAAATACTTCTCGCCCTCGAGTCCCTCCACGAAATCAGTAGGCGAAATCAGTAGGGACGGTTCTTTTTGATTTTTGCATAAGAATCAAAAGGGGTTGTTCTTAATGATTATTGCTCTTTTAATAAACAATTTAAGATAACAATAGAATTAAATGAGAGTGGTCAAAAAGAACCGTCCCTCATGATTTTAAAATAAATTTTTTAAGTTAATTCAATGTAACAAAATTAATTGTAATATAAATATAAAAATGTTATATTGAAATAAATAAACGTTACATTAGAGGGTGATTGAATTGGTTACTATTGTAGAAACATACTTAAAAGAAAATATCGATGAAGATATTAACATAAAACCGTGGCTTAAAGAGGGCAACTTTCCAATTTTTTTAAGGGATAGCTATAACTTTTATGAGATGACAATCCTTGGAACGCAGTGTGTTTTATTAGAAGTCATTGCTGAGATGCCTAGCATAGATCAGCTTAAAAAGCATCTGAAGCAAATTAAAAATTTAACGAATTGTCAAATTGTTCTATTCTACAAAGATATCACTAGATATAGAAGGAAAAGTTTGATTAAAAATAAAATTTCTTTTGTGATTGAAGATGGACAGATGTATTTGCCATTCTTGGGGCTTGATTTGAAAAAAGCTCAAGAATATTTTGTAGAAGAAATGAAAGAGTTTACAACACCTACTCAGATTGCTTATTTATACTTCTTGTATAATAGGGAAGAAGTTGTGAACACTACTGAGTTTGCAAAAAAATTAGGGCTTAATAAAATGACAGCTTCTAGAGCGTTAAATGATTTATACAATTTGAATCTCATTAAATATCAAATTGGAGGAAGGACGGGCCGTAGCAAAGAATATAAACGGATTTCAGATCCAGATTACTTTTTGATAGGTCGGGAATATCTAAAGACTCCCGTGAGAAGAATCATTTATGCAGAGTCAAAGCCTTTAGGCGCTTTGACCGCTGGATTAGATGCATTGGCAGTATTATCAATGATTAATCCATTGGACCATTCCATTATTGCAATAGAAAAAAATAAGTTAGATGAAAATCAGATTGAAATTGTTAAAAATAAAGATTTTATAAAAGATAAAAAACTAGTTGAAATAGAGCTTTGGGACTATGATCCTAGACTATTTTCTAATAGTAGCAATGTCGACATACTCTCTTTGTATGCTTCTTTAAAGAATGAAACCGATGAAAGAGTGGAGCAAGCTCTAGAAGACGTTTTGAGAGGTGAACTATGGTACACGGATTAGAAAAATTCAAAGCGTATTTTGAAAATCATACAAGTCAGTATGTGTTTATTGGAGGAACTGTTTGTGATATTCTTATGGATGAACTTGGTGCTCAATTTCGAGCAACAAAGGATTTGGACATAGTACTCATTATTGAGGCTCTAGATTCCTCTTTTGGAAAAACATTCTGGAAGTTTATAGAAGATGGCGG
>CAZFTH010000301.1:0-1859 GCA_964521745.1 uncultured Peptostreptococcaceae bacterium | reverse complement strand
AAGCACGAGCTAAAAACCTACAGACTTCCTCATGCATTTGAAGAAACAGTTATTGCTGATAATATCTTCCATATCAAGCCACTGCTTCCAGTTCTTACAGAAAATATAGACTACTATATACTAGCTATCAGCAAAAATACCCTTGCGCTTTACAGTGCAAATAGATTTGAAATAAACCCTATAGACATTCCTGATATGCCAAAAAATATGGATGAGGCTCTTCAGTATGATTTAGATGAATCTCATCTAGGCAGAAGACCTGCAAAGGTAGGTGGTGGAAGTCTAGGTGCTGCTACTCATGGCGAAAATATAGGAGATGAAACGGAAAAGGAATTTGTTCTTAGATATTGCCAGATAGTAGAAAAATATATATCAACATTTTTAAATAACAAAAATAAAACCTTAGTTCTAGCTGGGGTTGATTATATTTCTTCTATATATAAGGAAGCTAGCTCATACAAAAATATAAGCGAGAAAACCATCTCTGGAAATCCTGAGACTATGACTGCTTCTTCTCTAAGAGACCATGCATGGCATATAGTAAAGCCTCAGCTTCTCATTGATTCTGAAAAGGCTGTAGCTCGATATGGAAATCTTTCAAATACAGATAGAACTGTAGACTCCATCAGCCAAATAGTAAAAGCAGCTCATGCGCAAAGAATAGATACTCTGTTCTTGTCAAAATCAGCTGAGCCTATCCCTGGAGTGTATGACAAGGAAAACGATAGAGTAAACACTGACTACGCTGACCCTCATGAGGTTCAGGACCTCATAGGCATAAGCGTAAGACAAACCTTGCTTGCTGGCGGAAAGATTTATTATCTAGACCATGCTCATATGCCAGAACATAAACCTGTAGCAGCTATACTTCGCTATTAGATTTAATTGAATTGTAATTTTATTTTTCAATCTGCATGATACAATTAAAATATTAGTAAAGCGCCAAAAGCACTCAGCTTTATGGCGCTTTTTTAAATTAATTTAATACTTCTTCTATTTATGACGAAATACTTATATGAGCTAGAAATAGCAGATTGTTTTTTACAAAAGGAGGTAATTATTATAAAAAAGCTATTAACCCTTTCACTTATCATGACTCTAGCTATGGGAAGCTTAGCATTTTCAAATCCATCACAGAAGATGAATACAGCTATCTAAGAGAAGTCTTATTATCTCTTAATAATACACAGATTGCTAATCCTGTAGCAGAGGCTCCTGCTCAAAACGTAGTGCCTTACTATCAGACAGTACTTGGAAACGAAAGACTGCTCAGCGAATACTCCCATCTAATAGATGGCAAGCGTGTAGGTATAGTCACAAATCATACAGGCGTGAACTCAAAGCTAGAAAGAACTGTAGATGTGCTAAGTGCCTATCCAAAGATTAGCCTTACTTCCATCTACTCACCAGAGCACGGCTTAGATGGCACTGTAGCTGCTGGTAAGTACGTAGAGTCATATACGGATGCAAAATTAAACCTTCCTGTATATAGTCTCTATGGCAAAACTAGAAAGCCTAGCTCTGAAATGCTTACTAATGTAGATGTGCTAGTATTTGATATGCAAGACATCGGTTCTAGAACCTACACTTATATGTCTACGCTTAATTACTGCATGATAGCAGCTAAAGAAAACAATAAAACCCTAATAGTACTCGACAGACCTAATCCAGTAGGTGGACTTAATGTAGAGGGCTATGTGCTAGAAGATAAATACAAAACCTTTGTAGGCGTGGACAATATGCCTATGGCTCATGGCATGACTGCCGCAGAGCTAGCTCAGTTTTTCAACAGAAACATAGGCTGCAAGCTAGAAATAGTACCTATGAAAAATTACACTAGAGCTATGGTATGGCAAGAT
>CAZFTH010000300.1:0-1866 GCA_964521745.1 uncultured Peptostreptococcaceae bacterium | reverse complement strand
ATCCATATCTGCATGATGAAGCTCATAATCTAGAGTCTTATTCTGATGATTTAGCTATATATGAATCAAAGATAGAAGAAGCTACAAAATTAATAACAAATTATGATGAAAAAATTAATAAGCTAGATACAGAGCTTGCTATATTAACCAAGCAAATAGAAGAGGATACCTCAGAAATAGCTGGCATAGATAAAAGCTTACTTGCAGTTTCTCCTAGCGATATCAAATTAGAGTATGAAGCTTTAGATACTAGAATTAAAGATTTTGAAATGAAGAAGCAAGAGCTAGAGATAAATGAAAAAGCTTGCCTAAAAGAAATTTCTAACTATGAAAATAAACATGCTTCAATCACATCCAAGCTTGAAGCCAGTAGTAGAAGATTAGAAATTTTAGAAGAAGATATGACTGAGCTTTTCGAGTCTTTAAATTCAAGTCAAGATAATCTATCAAAGCTAAAAGAGGATTTAAAGGTTGAGGATTTTGAGCTTGAATATAAGAAAATAATTGAGATGGAAAGCAAAAGAGAAGCCTATGAAAAAGACTTAACAGAAAAAAATAAGCTTTGCAGTATGACAGAGGACTTATTAAAAGATATAGAAACAGAAATAAATCTATCGAGTAACGATCTATATACTGTATCTACAAGAAAAGACAGCTGGGAGTCTAGCTACAATGAACAAAAATCATCTTTAATCTCTAAGGTAGGAGAGCTAGATTCAGTTGCTGGGGTTTTAAAAGATACAGAGTCCAAAATAACTGATGTTCAATCAAACTACAAAGAGCAAAGCAAGCTAAAAACTGAAGCTGAAAACGAGTATAGCTCCTTAAACGAAGAATTCATCAAAGAAAACCAAAAGCTTATTGGACTTGATTTAAGAATTAAAGATATAGATAAGAATCTTAATATTAGACTGACTGAGCTAGGTTTTGGAAATATTGAAGCTGTTAAATTGAATTTCAAAGATCAAATAGAGCTTGATGCTATTGAAAAAGAAATCAAAGCCTATGAAAATAAAGTGTCTAATCTAAGTTCTATTATCCAGACGTTAGACTCTAAGCTAGCTGGTAGAGGTGTAGACGAAGAGGAATTTAAAATGCTTGAAATTGAGGCAAAAGAAAAGCAAATAGCACTTTCTGATTTAAACAAAAGTTTTATTTTGGAAAGCAAGAAATTAGATGAGCTAAAGCTTAAGCTTGAGTCGATAAAAGAAATTTTGGATAAGAAAAATAAGATTGAAAAAAAGCAAGCTATATTAAAGGAATTAGAAACTCTATTTAAAGGAAATAAATTTGTAGAGTTCGTAGCTACAGAAAGACTCAAGTATGTTTCAAGAGAAGCCTCGAAAAGACTGCTTGATATCACTGGGGGAGGCTATAGCTTAGAAACTGATGACGATGGTATTTTTTTAATAAGAGACAATAAAAATGGAGGTGTGCTAAGAGATACCTCAACTCTTTCAGGTGGAGAGACCTTCCTAGCATCTCTTGCACTTGCACTTTCTCTATCAGCAGAGATTCAGCTAAAAGGGACAGCTCCTTTAGAATTATTTTTCCTAGATGAAGGCTTTGGGACTTTAGATGATAATTTACTTGAGGTGCTGATGAGCTCACTTGAAAAAATTCACAATGACAAGCTCAAGATAGGATTAATTTCTCATGTGGAATCTGTAAAGCAAAGAGTTCCAGTTAAGCTTATAGTTACGCCAGCAAAATCAGGCATCTGTGGAAGTACTATAAAAATAGAGCATAACTAAAATATGGATTAATAAGGAGGATGCTTATGTTTACAGATAAGGTTGCAGTAGTAACAGGAGGAGCCAGTGGTATAGGAAAAGTCATCTGTGATGAGCTAAGAAAAAATAATGC
>CAZFTH010000299.1:0-1873 GCA_964521745.1 uncultured Peptostreptococcaceae bacterium | reverse complement strand
TGAGTGGTTGTGCCACGCTTAATCTCGTTTAGAATCGTATTGATAGGCCGTTCTAGAACCTTGGAGATACCATAAGATGTCTTACCATCCTTCAAAAGCAACTCAATTTTTATTCGCTCAGTTAAAGTAAGGTGTTTATTCTTTAGCGGATTTGGTGTAAACTGTGTATTATCCATAGTGATCGCCTCTCTGTCTAAAATTTGTTTGTGGTAAAACTATTTTACAACAGAAATGGTCGCTATGGATTTTTATTAGTTCAATTTGATTTTACAATGAGTCTTTGTATTTTTTTGATTATAGTCGAAATTAAATATGAACCTTAATGACTACTCCGGAATCAAGATTAAAAACATCATAGACTTCCTCCTTGAATGACAAATAGCCCCTAAGCGGGGCTATTCTTGTTTTGTATTTCAACACTATTTTAATATACTTAAATTCTTACCAAAGCATCCAAATCAAAATATGCATTTCTTGCCCTAAAGGGTGCCGGACAAGTATAGATGAGTCTTAGCTTCTCAAAATCGCTTATTCTCTTGGAGTGATAATATGGTAATTCAAATGACAGCCTTTCATCCCTTAACCACTGAGGAACTACTCTCCCTGCCATCTGGAGATAGTAATCAAGTATAGCAGCGATTTTTGTTAAAAAAATCAACTCTTCTGATTCACATTCACTAAGATCAACAGGAATATTCAAACTCTTTATAAAATCAGTATCATTGCTTATGATCATTTCCATAACCTGGTTGAACGCAGTATCTTCATCTACGGTTTTGTATAGTTCAGACAAGTATCTATTCCCAATCATAACCCAAGTCCTCCCCTAAGTATTTGATAAAATTAATCTGTCTTTCACCCAAGGATTTTATAGGTACATACTTGAGAACTGTTTGTATTAATTCTTCTTTGGTTGTTATCTCTAGTTCCTTACATAGAATATATGCATCAACAAAATCCTTAGCTGGTTCAGACCTTGATGCTAAAATCTTCATAGCCAGCAATTGTTCAGCACTTGGTTTTAATATTCTGAGGTTTGAATACACCTTGTAGGTTTCAATGTCCTCTTTGATAATTTCTTTTAATGGTTCCTTTATTTCATCATTAATCCATCCATCCTTTAAACCAAAAGCGAATTTTGTCATATCTAGAATATTATCCAAGATTATACTATTACTTTCGCTGAACACGCAGTCAATGTCCTTTGTTGCAGGTCTATTATCATATACCATAGTCATAATAGAGCCACCATAGATAGTGATTTCAAGTTGAAGCTGATTCTCCTTCAATCTTTCATTAAGGTAATCAAATATTTGCAGTAACTTTTCTCTGTTCATTAGCATCTCCAATTCATCACTCCCTTGTACTTATTATACCCTATTTCAAGCTTAAATTCCTTCCCTATATCAAATAGGTCTTAATGGCAATAAAAATGAAATAATAGGCATTTAAAAGGTCCCCAGCTCATTAGCTTTTTCCCCAAAATCGATAATATCCTAATTAGCCAACCATATGACCTCCGTGTTCTGCCACTTCAAATAATCCTCTTGGTATCATCAAACCCCATTCACTGTTATAGGAGCTTTCCTCTTTTGATTCATTCACAAGTTACCGTCTGCTGTTTCCTATTTTACTTTTACAATACTCAATGAACTCCTTTGAAAGCTGAAAATCTTTCCGATAATGATTAAGTAGATATCCTACACGTTAATAAAGCCCCTGTATATCGAATATCTCAAGATAGCGCTTAAGTTTATTTTCATCGAGGTAGTTAATTACTTCTAAACAATTCAGCAAATCTTCAAATCCACCTATTTTTTGAACACTCTCGCCACTTATAGAAGTGGGAGATTCCTGATTCATAGTCTTGTGC
>CAZFTH010000298.1:0-1875 GCA_964521745.1 uncultured Peptostreptococcaceae bacterium | reverse complement strand
CAGATACCGATTCAGCAAAGGAGTTGATGCTTGTAGACATGAATATAAGTGTAATTATTAGTGTTATGATAGCAAAATTCATTTTTTTCAAATATAAAGCACCTCCTTTTCATAAGCCTTTTCTATATCTTTAAGATATAGTTCTCCACAATAGCTAATATATCTATTATATCACCACTAATTATACATAGAATTTGTTACAAAATTATTACACCATAATTAAGTATGAGTTACAAGATATCCACAGAATTATCCACAGGAAAGTAAACAGTAAAAATACTGCCTTTTTCTAGCTCACTCGATACCTTAATACTGCCCTTATGTTGCTTAATTATGTTATGAGCTATAGACAAGCCAAGCCCTGTCCCGCCTTGGGCTCTTGACCTTCCTTTATCAACTCTATAAAATCTTTCAAATATTCTCTTTATATCTTCTTTTGGAATTCCAATTCCACTATCTTGAACTTCAAAAATGGCATTTTTATCCACAAGTTGTGTATTAATTCTAACATTTCCATTTTCCGGCGTATATTTTATCGCATTGGTTAATAGATTTATTACTACTTGCTGAATCTTACCTCTATCTGCATATATGGGTACTTTCTGTTCTGACATTTGAATTGTTAAAAGCTGATTTTTATTTTTAAAGTGAACTTCTAACTTTTTAATAGAATCTGCAACTATTTCTCTAAGATCAAGATGTTGCATATCCCAAACTACTTTTTCATAATCCATATGAGATAGCTGAAGCAAGTCTTTTACTAAAGATGACATCCTGTCTGCTTCATTTTCAATTACCTCTACAAAATTTCTAGCAAGCTCTTTATCCTCAAGAGCTCCACAAAGTAAAGTTTCTGAGTAACTTTTTATGGTTGTAATTGGAGTTTTGAGTTCATGGGATACATTTGCTACAAATTCTTTTCTCATTTCTTCTAGTCTTTGGCTCTCAGTTATATCTTGGAAAACCACTATAGCTCCTGAAATTCGTCCTACCTCATCCCTAAAAAGGGCTGGAGATGCCTTTAGGATTCTTTTTTTATTATTTTCAAATATAATGTTTTCAGTACTATTTGATGTGCTTTTTTGGAGTATTGCTCCATATTCTAAATCCTTAGAGTATTCATCTATCACCCTGTCATAACTTTTGTCCAAAATCTCTTTTTCTTTTAGATTTAGCATGGATAAAAAACTGGGGTTGTAGTGTATTATTTGGCCTTTTCCATCTATGGCAACTAATCCATCTTCCATGTGTTTAATAATGGCATTAAGCTTGCTTTTCTCTGATGATATTTCTAGCAAGGTTGTGTCTAACTTTTCTGTAAGATAATTAAACATGCTTCCTAACTGACCTATTTCATCATCAGATTTTACAGTAACCCTTTGTCTAAAATCTCCTTTAGCCATTTTTAGAGCTTTCATAGTAAGCTGGTTTATAGGCACTGTAATCGAGCCCGCCATCAAATATCCCAAAACTATAGTAACAAGAAGAGCTATAAATGTAGCCCTTAGTAAAATAACAGTAGAATTAGACAGTGTCTTGTATACACTGTCTAAACTTGCTCTTCCATAAATTATATAGTCTAGATTATCTGCTTGACTATCTTTATAAGAAAAAGCCATATGCTTTATTCTATATGAATCACTATTCTCACTTTGGATATCTCTTTCTGTTACTCTATTATTTATACTTGATAATATAACTGATTTTTCAAGTACTTCCATAGCATTTTTGTCAAGAAAATCTAAGTTTGTAGATGCAATTATATTATAAGAATTTCCTTCAACTATTGATATCTCATAGCCTAAGGATATGGTACTCTTTATAAGATTTTCTTGAATATCGTCTTTATTTTCTATGAGGTCTACATCTTTTATC
>CAZFTH010000297.1:0-1883 GCA_964521745.1 uncultured Peptostreptococcaceae bacterium | reverse complement strand
TAAAACCTAATTATGACGGGAACCTTGAGAAATTTGAGGTTCCCGTTTTTGATATTACTTTAATCATTTAAACATGATTTTTACATCTTTGAGTATTATTGATACAATCTAAATTAGGAGGTAAATGAGAAATGCATAATAAATTTTATTTTGAAAAATATGCAATCTTTAGCCTTGCATGGTTTGTAGATAATCGATTAGAAATTATTTTGGATGATGATAAACATTATGAAAATTCAGATTTTCAGTCAGAAGTACTTGATATAGAAATTGAAGTTGTTGAAGCAATTAATTCTAAACAAGGTGAACAGCGATTTATTGTAAATGACTTGGTACGTGGGACACTTCTACCAACAGTTTCTTTTGAGGTTTGAAAACAGAAAAATAGGTAGTAAAAAATCCTGAATTCATGCAAGTGAATTCAGGATTTTTTTTAGTGCATATTAATCGTATTCAATATAAGAACGATATTCAGCTTCTATCTCCATCATTATTTCTAGGTGATGATCAAGTTGCCCTTCTACACAAGAAAAGAAATAATTAACATCATTAAAACATTGAGCTACATTTTTATAGTTATATCGAGTTTCTCTTTTAAAGAAATATTCTCCAATTTTATTTATTGGATATCTAAATTTACTGGAACATCCATCCCAGTTGTTTAGTTGTTGGATATATACTGAACAGTCATATAGGGTATTATCATCTTCTGGTGCATTTGAATGCTCATCGATTGTAGGAAGAGTTGTTCTCCAAAGTTTTAATATTTTGTGTTTATACTTTGTTAAATCATGATTCATATTATTCAGATTGCAATGCAATATATAAATCTTCTTTAGTTCCAACTCAATCGAATTTCTAAATAAGTAGCACATGGGTAAGAATAAATCTAAATTTTCTGTATCGGTGTTCATCAGATTTAAAAGATAATTTGCAGACTCAGAATATGCTTTGATATAAGGATAAAAGTCTCGTTGAGAAAATTTATAGCCTATAACTGCTTGTTGATAATAGTGACCACCTTCTATTAATAGAGTTGGTTCATAATCAGATTCTGGAATATATGTATCAATTGATTTATTAATCAATTTGAATAATGTTGTTCTAGCACGATCAACATTTTCATAAATGGCTATATAGTCATAGTGCTTTTGCTCTTTGAAGAAAGCTTCCATTTTATTATTGAACGGATAGCGGAACATATCTGATTCTTTATCTATCTCAGAGATGCTTTCAAGATATTCTCGTAACCAATTGTAGTTATTATTAGTTTTAGTGGAGTCATCAACTTGTTCTTCTAATAAATCAATTCCAATAGCCAGGTCATGGCGCATATCAGAAATGATATCACTTAATTTCACATTATACTTAAGTAAAGTAGACTTCAACAACAGTTCAAGGCTTTGCCGAAAAAGGTATGTAACTGCAAAAAACCATGTATCTAATGTAGCAATATCACCTTGTGTAGATATATCATTTACTAAATGTTCAGTAATCAAGTCACCTGCTTTGAAATAGTAATTGGAATATATTAAGAATTCCTCTGATATTTCTTTTGAATTGAATAGAACTATTTTATCATCGCTTTTTTTATTATAGTCAGTAAAGTTTATATCTTGTCTAATCCAATGTTCACTAATCATATCTTCTCTCCATTCTTATCAACAAAAAAACCTTCAAACTCACAATCCAAGGCCTTTGCAATCGCTTCTAATTCATTCACAGAGAAGTTATCTCTTTTGAATTTATTTGCCATGTTTTGATTTGTGGTTCCAAGCCTTTTGCTAAGTTCTATAATCGTTACATTATTTCTTTTTAGTAAAATCCTGATTTTTTCACCCATCGTTAATTTCATTAATTATCACCTACCTAAGTTAGATAAT
>CAZFTH010000296.1:0-1900 GCA_964521745.1 uncultured Peptostreptococcaceae bacterium | reverse complement strand
TATGACAACGGAGATGTTAATAAAGACATCAACTGTATGTTCCCGATAGATCCAATGAGAACATTGGCTGAAGAAGGATTTATCAAAGCTTTAGCACCTATCAACATTGGATTCATGGGTGGTGGAGGAGACCAAAAGAAATTCTCAGAAGAAACTGGTCCTGAGATAGCTAGACAACTTAAAGAAGAAGGCGTAGATGCAGTTCTTCTAACAGCTGGCTGAGGTACTTGCCATCGTTCTGCAGTTATAGTGCAGAGAGCGATTGAGGAATCGGGTATTCCTACAATAATTATAGCAGCATTACCACCAGTTGTAAGACAAAATGGAACTCCAAGAGCTGTTGCTCCACTAGTACCTATGGGTGCTAATGCTGGAGAGCCTAATAATCCAGAAATGCAAAAAGCTATTTGTACAGATTCTCTAAAGCAATTAGTTGAGATTCCTAGTGCAGGAAAAATAGTACCACTACCTTACGAGTACGTAGCAAAGGTTTAATGGATTATATTTCTAAACAAAGGGCATATGCCCTTTGTTTAGAATAAAAATGAAGGTGAATAATATGCTGACAAACGAAATTGATTTAAGAAAACTTGTCATTAGATCTTATCATGTAGATAAAGTAGAATTTGCAGAAAAAGCAAAAATTAATGACAGTTGCTTAAGTTTTTCTTTATCCAAGATTGACAATATTATAACTAAATATCCATCGATTAAAGAAATTTCAGTAAAAATAATTAAGCCTAAAGAACATAATATTTGGACTAACAGTATTATGGATATCTTGCCTATATCTGTAAAGGTACTTGGTAATTTGGGTGAGGGCATTACCCATACTGTTACGGGAGCTTATATTATGATAACTGGAGTCGATGAAGAAGGTACTCAAGTTGCTGAATTTGGTTCATCTGAAGGGATTTTAGCTGAAAGGCTAAAACTAAATAGACCAGGTACTCCTTCTGAAAACGATTACATTGTTTCTTTTGATTTGACTTTATACAAAGGAAAAGGTCTCGTTAGAGAGGCAATTATAGAATGTCATAAAGCTTGTGATGAATTTTTAGAAGATATAAGACTATATCTGAAGGCAATGGATAGCAAATTGTGCACAGAAAAGTACAAATTTTATGACAAAATAAGGAAAAATGGCTATAAGGTAGCAATAGTTAAGCAAGTTGCTGGCCAAGGAGCCATGTATGATAATTTTATTTTGCCATCTAGTTCAAGCTCTGTTGCTGGAGCTAGAAGTATCATAGATATGGGCAATGTACCAATTATTTTAAGTCCTAATGAATACAGAGATGGCGCTATTAGGGCTATGACTTAAAAGAAGGTGAATGATAATGGGTGTAGGACCATCTACAAAAGAGACTACTTTGCACCATTTTAGAGATCCGCTTTTAGATGTAGTATCTAATGATGATGATATTGATTTGATGGGAGTTATAGTTGTTGGAAGTCCACAAAGTAACGAAGAAAAGGAATATGTTGGAAAAAGAGTGGCAGTTTGGTTAGAATCTATGAGAGCTGATGGAACTATTATTTCAGTTGACGGATGGGGAAACAGCCATGTTGATTATGCAAACACTATTGAAGAAATTGGTATCAGAGGAATTCCTGTTGTAGGGCTTAGCTTTATAGGAACTCAAGCAAAATTCGTAGTGGAAAATCAATATATGGATACTATAGTAGACTTTAATAAGTCGAAGGCAGGTATAGAAACCCAAACTGTGGGAGAAAACACAGTTGAAAAACTAGATGCTAAGAAAGCTTTAGCGTTTTTGAAACTAAAAATGAAGGGAGCAAGAAGATGAAGTTTTCTAAAGGAATTCACGCGATAGATTCACATACTATGGGAGAACCTACTAGAATAGTTGTAGGAGGTATTCCACAGATTAATGGG
>CAZFTH010000295.1:0-1905 GCA_964521745.1 uncultured Peptostreptococcaceae bacterium | reverse complement strand
CAATATCATTTAGCAAAGCAACTTGTGAATTTAATTGGTCATTAAGAGCTTGTAGTTTATGCATTGAATCTAGATTAAAAAAATCTTTAACTGCATTTTTTGAGTTTATTGTATTATTTTTTTGACATATTTCATCAGTGAAAACTTTATAATAGTATGCTAATATTTGGTTGGCTTTATCTGGTTGATTATTTTTTTTATAAAATTCATTTATTAAAAGAGCAGAATTTTGAAGATATAATGCAAAATCATTTTTTTCAATTAATTCAAGAGTAAATGCAGAATAACTAGTTGAAGATTTATCTAAATTTAAACATTGGCATACTTCACTTATATTCATAAGTAGAATCATGTAATTGAAATATTTTTCTTTATCAGTAACACCATTATAATATTCTTCTGCAATCTTATAAAATTTATAGCTTTCATCATAGCGATTTAGTTTAAGGAATACAGTTCCTAAAGTCATATATATATCACAAATAATTAAAGTATTGGATAGTCGTGAAATAAGGTGGACTGCTTTTTCTGCATATTCTAAAGAATTTTCGTACTGATTAAGCTGAGCATAAGCAGAAGCGATATATATTAATGATCTAGCAATTAACTCATAATCATTAATAATGAGTGCTAAATTATAGGATTCAATAAAAAAATTAAATGCTTCAGGGGCATTATAAATGCTTCTCATTTTGACTCCACTGATAGTTAAATAAAAATAGTGTAGAATTGGATCTTCTTTTGACCAGTCAGTTTTTGAAAGAACTTGATTAATTTTTTCATAATGTTCTTTATATTCAAATGATGTAGCAGAAAATAAAAGACACAGATAATCTATTGTTGCTAAAGTTTCTGGGCTGTTCAAAAAAATACCTATATTGTGATTAAAGTAGATTTGCGGATTTTTTCTAACTTCTTCCATTTGAAACTTAAAGTTCATTATCGACTCCTTTTATTAAGTGAATAAAAATAAAAAAAATTTACCATATTGGTTATAAAAATAATTATAATTCTATAACTATATAATTATACCATATCTAATAAAATATTATATATTCATTATTTTTATATATAAACGTTAGGAACTTTAGATTATATTTAAGAGAAGATTATTTAAATAAATGATATTATAATTATGAAGCAATTCAAATATAATTGCCAAGATTGAGAATATCATATTTGGAGGGAAGAATTAATGAATAAAAAAATTGGATTTATAGGATGCGGGAATATGGCTCAAGCAATGATAGCAGCCTTAGTCAAATCAAAGCTAATAGAGTCAAATCAAATAATAGCAAGTAATCGCTCAAAAAATATACTTGAGAAAATGAACAAGGAATATGGCATTACTATTGCCTCTAATAACATAGAAGTAGCAGAAAAAAGCGATATAGTGATTTTAGCTGTAAAGCCACACCTTTATGAAATGGTTATGAAGGAAATCAAAGACAGTAAAACAAAGGAAAAGATATTTGTTTCTATAGCACCAGGAAAGACGATGGAGTTTCTAGAGACTCATCTAGGAGCAGATGCCAAAATTCTTAGAACTATGCCAAACACTCCATCTATGGTAAGCGAAGGGATGACAGCGGTTTGTCCAAATTCTAACATTGACTCAGAAGAGTTAGAGCTACTTGTTAAGCTAATTGAAAGCTTTGGAGCAGTAGAAATAATAGAAGAAAAATTGTTTGATGCTGTAGTTGCAGTATCAGGCTCATCTCCAGCCTATGTATTTATGTTTATAGAAGCAATGGCAGATGCAGCAGTGATTCAAGGAATGCCTAGAGCTCAGGCATATAGATTTGCAGCTCAAGCAGTGCTTGGAAGTGCAAAAATGGTACTAGAATCTAAAAGTCATCCTGGAGAACTTAAGGACATGGTATGCTCACCTGGAGGAACTACTAT
>CAZFTH010000294.1:794-1911 GCA_964521745.1 uncultured Peptostreptococcaceae bacterium | reverse complement strand
ATGAATCTTCCATCTTTCTTTGCAATGATGGTAAAACATCTCATCAATATGGTTTATTTCATTCAAGTAATGGGTTGGACTAAGATATTCAGCTATTTAAAACATGAATTTTTTACAATTAGGAATAATAGAAGTATAGTCGGAGGACATTTCTCTAATGTTACTCCAAGCTTTTTGATGGTACCACTTAGAGTATGGCTTGGCATGGTGTGGCTATTTGAGGGTATAAAGAAAGTAATGGAAGGCTGGCTAGATGCACCAAAGCTATCTGGTTTCTTTGGAGGAGCAAACGCTTGGTATCAAAGTATTATTAATCCTGCGGCTTGGGCTGAGGCTGGAACAGATGCTGTAAGTGCTGCAACAGGAACTGCTGAGGCTGCAGCTGATGCAGTTACAGCTGCGACAGGTGCAGGAGAGGCCGTAGGAGAAGCAGTTCAGGCTGCTGGACAAGCGATAATAAACTGGGATATATTTGGATTACTAAAAGTGTTCTTTGTAAGTGGAAAGCCAGTAGCTGAAGCTGGACTTAGTGATTTCGCTTTCAAAATTGACATACCTTTTTTAAATTCTATGTTAGATAAATTCGTAATATCAAGTGATGGTATGCAAGTATTTATGCAATCATTTATAGTTCTTGCGGAAATTGCAATTGGACTTGCTCTAATAGCAGGATTATTTACTTTCTTATCTGCTGGTGCATCTGTAGTGCTTCAGATAATGTTTGTAACTACAACTGGATTATATTTAAATACTTTCTGGATGATATTTGCTGGAATTGCTGTGCTTATCGGTGCTGGTAGAACCTTAGGACTTGATTACTATGTAATGCCATGGCTAAAGAAAGCATGGAGAAATAATGGTTTTGCTAGGAAGTGGTATCTATATCATGATTAGTTTAGAATCAGCAAAAAATGAATTTAATAATAAGCTAGTAGAGGTTTTAAAAAAAACGCCACCTTCTATTAGAGAGTGCACTTCGTATTTATCGAAATCACTAGGGAAAAATCTTAGAGGGAATTGTATTCTTATCGTAGCATCGGATGAAAATCAATTAGTTCACGAGGATGCAATTAATTTAGCAGTTGCAATCGAGCTTTTTCATTTAGCTACACTTGTA
>CAZFTH010000294.1:0-784 GCA_964521745.1 uncultured Peptostreptococcaceae bacterium | reverse complement strand
TGATATCATAGATGATTCCCCTAAAAGAAGAGGGATGGATAGCTTACAAAGTAGATTCGATAAAAAAACTGCAGTTATCTGTGGAGACTATATTCTAGCTATGGCTATAGAATTAGCTCTAAAAGTGGATATAAAAGATGAGTACAAAAAGTATTCACTTGCAAATTATGCGAAATCTGTATGCCTCGGTGAACTTATGCAGGATACGAATCTATTCAATTATAATTTGAGTTTAAAAAGATATCTAACAATAATTAGAGGTAAGACAGCAGCTCTATTTGAAGCAGCATTTGTCAGTGGAGCTATCGTTCTAGGAGAGCCAAAGTCCAATGTAGATTTATACAAAAATATTGGAAGATATATAGGAATGATTTTCCAAATGTCTGATGATTGTATGGATTATGAGCTTACTCAAGCTGAATCAAATAAACCAGTTTTATCTGATATTGCAAAAGGAGTTATTACTCTTCCGTTAATATATGCAATGAAGAAAAATGAAAGTATTCGCGAGAAGCTAGAACAAGGATATGATAAAAATATTCTAGCTAGAGAAATAATAAATTTTGGTGGAGTGGAATTTACAAAAGCTTTTAGTGACAGATATTATGACAAGAGTATAGTTTGCTTAGATAAGCTAGAAATATCTTCTGAAAAATATACTATGATAAAAAATGTTTTAGATGTAGCAGCAAGGAGATAAATATGGAAAAAAGCAGCACTACTATATCCAGATACTTTCAGTTTACTGAAATTAAAACTAAGATAACCAGCTTATTTCCTTTTT
>CAZFTH010000293.1:0-1915 GCA_964521745.1 uncultured Peptostreptococcaceae bacterium | reverse complement strand
CAAAGTATATCACTACTATATGGAGCTAACTCTATGGGACTTAGCATAAGTGGAAGATATACAAATGAAGAAATTTTCATGGCTAAGAAATTCGCAAAAGAAATACTTGGAACTGAGCAGATATTCTCATTTGGAGCTAAAAGAAGTGGCTTAAAAGACAGCCTCCCATATGATGCATCTCCAAATCTAATAGAAGAGCTATCTAATACTAACTTTATCATGGCTATAGGTGGAGATTTCGAAAGGGATTACACAATAGCAGCACTTAAGATTAAAGAAGCAGTAGGTAAAGGCGCTCACTTAATTCATGTGAATAATGCTAAAAATAAACTGGATGATTGGGCTCAAAAGAGTATAATCACTGACAGTAGCTTTGAAATGTTAAAGCAAATTGCTAAATATCTAGCTGACAACAGCCAAAATGCTATAAATGCACAGGGCATGGAAGAGCTAAAAGCATATCTTGACAAGGTAGTAGTATCAGATGAGGCTGCTGAAATAGCTTCTATGTACCTAAAAGCTAAAAAAGCTATGATAGTATATGACAGTGTTCATGTTACAGCTGATGCAGAAAGATTGATTTCTGCAATAGTAATGCTATCTGGACACATTGGTTCTGCAAGAGAAGGCTTTATAAAGCTTAGACCATATGCGAACAGCCAAGGTCTTGTGGATATGGGTATTAGTATTGACAGCGAAGCAAAGCTTGCACTTGTTAAAGACAATTCAATAAAAGGGCTTATGGTATTTGGGGAAAATATCAGTCCTGAAGAAATTTCAGCAGTAGATTTCCTTATGGTTCATGATACTCATATGACTGATCTAGCTAAAATAGCTGATGTGGTAATCCCTGCGGCTGTTATGGTGGAATCTGATGGAACTATAACTTCTGCAGAAAGAAGAATACAAAGAGTATCAGCTGCTATAAAGCCAGCAACTGGTTTATCAAACTGGGAAGTTCTAAAGAGACTTATGAATACCTACAGCACAAACTGCAAGTATGCTAGTGTAGATGAAATTACAAGAGATTTAAGTCTTGAAATTTCAGGATATCATGGATTACTAGAAAATCTTGATAAGCCTGTATTCTGGCCTATAAACGAATCGCCTCAGCTATACAGTAGAGCAATGCTTGAAGCACAAGCTAAATACAGCTTGCCTCAATCAGAAATACTTTATGCTGAAAATGTAGAAACAAATTATCATAGAACTTTATTCAATGATTTTTTAGCTAATAAGAACCTATAAAATAAGAACTTCTATATAAACAACAAAATTAAGACCGAATTTCTATATAAATAAAAAAGGAGACTGTTAAAAAAACAGCTCCTTTTTTATGAAAAAAATTTTATAGGGATATTTAATTCTAAAAATACTCTGTATTTAAAATAAAAAAAGCACAGGCAATTCGCCTGTGCTTTTGAAATTCAATTATGAATTAATTATTAATAATCTCCTTGTGCACACATAGCTTCTGCAACTTTTACAAAACCAGCTATATTAGCTCCAGCAACAAGGTTATATCCGAATCCAAACTCTTCAGCTGCTGTAGCTGCGTTGTTATGGATGTTGATCATGATTTGATGTAATTTAGCATCAACTTCTTCTGCAGTCCAGTTGTATCTCATTGAGTTTTGAGACATTTCTAGAGCTGAAGTAGCAACTCCACCAGCGTTAGCCGCTTTAGCAGGTCCGATAAGAACGCCTTTTTCTTGTAGGAAAGTAAGAGCCTCGTTAGTAGTAGGCATGTTAGCAGCCTCAACTAAGAATTTGATTCCGTTGTCAACGATTAGTTTAGCATGCTCTAAGTGAATATCATTTTGAGTTGCACAAGGCATGATGATATCAACTTTTCTACCCCATGGTTTTTCGCCAGGGAAGAACTCAACACCAAACTTGTCAGCGTAATCTTGAA
>CAZFTH010000292.1:0-1924 GCA_964521745.1 uncultured Peptostreptococcaceae bacterium | reverse complement strand
GATAAAGAAACTATTGAAGAGGTTTGCGAACCTTTTCTCATTCAAAAGGGGTTTCTAAATAGAACTCCAAGAGGAAGAGTAGCTACGGATTTTGCTTACAAGCATTTTAATTGTAAGAGATAGGAGCTTGGTAATATGAAGTTGATAAATAAAGTATATATCATTATTGCAATTACGCTTGTTTGTTTGACATATTCACAAATTCCTGCATTCTCAAATCAGTTGGCAAATCAAAATATACGAATTGGGTTATTTTTTAATTCTACGGCATTGTCTCAGGCCAACCTTAAAGCATCAAATTTAAACATTTTAAATGAAAATAATTCTGTTTTAGGAACAATATTTGGAGATGCTTCATATACTGTTAGTCCTGTAAATAAAGAAATTATATTGCTTGATAAAACCTACAATGATTTAAATACAGCGTTAATTGAAATACAGACTTCTGGGGGCTTACTTAATAATAACTTCGTATACCTAAGCTCTGATGGATATAAAATGGCTACTTACTCTATTCAAGCTGACAATGTTTTTTCTATGATTAATAGCAAAAATATTGGACTCTTTTCCTCAGCTGGTAATCCAATTATAGTTTATGATAATTCGATGAAATTAAAATTTTCAAATTCAGACTATCAAAAGCATATAGAAATTCAAAATAAACCGTATAGAGGAAATATTAGCTTTCAATTGGATAGCTCAAATAAACTTACAGTTATAAATACACTTCCTATTGAGGATTATTTATATGGAGTAGTTGCAAAAGAAATGCCGGCATCTTGGAATAAAGAAGCTCTAAAAGCTCAAGCTATATCGGCAAGAAATTATGCAATTAAAAATTTAAATAAATACAAATCTTTAGGATTTGATTTATGTACTACTCAAAATTCTCAAGTTTATGGTGGCGTTGATGCTGAGCATGTTGATACAAATAAAGCTGTAGATGAGACTAGAGGGATTTTAGCTTATTATAGTGGAAATATTGCAGACTTATTCTATCATTCATCAAGTGGAGGAAAAACTGAGAATTCAGAGAATATTTGGTCAAATGCAGTACCATATCTTAGAGGAGTTGAAGATCCTTATTCACTAGGTTCTCCGAATGATTACTGGGAATATAAGATTTCAAAATCAGAAATAGAAAACCTTCTAAGAAGTAAAGGTAAAAATATAGGAAATTTTTTAGGAATAAGAATCGATAAAATTTCTGAAAATGAAAGAATTCTAAAACTGACCTTTGTTGGAGATAGCGGTGAAACAACCATTGAAAAAGAAGCGATAAGAGGCTTGTTTGGATATTCCAATTTAAAAAGCAATTGGTTTACAATAAATAGTCAGAACACAAAAAATACTCAAAGTATCGTAAGCGACTCTTATATTGCTGCTCTTAACGATTTACAGCTATTTTTGAATAAATCAGAATCAAATAAAATAAATGGCTATTCAAATCTAAGTGATAATGATATTATTACTTCTCAAGATTATTTGTTTCAAGGCAAAGGCTATGGACATGGACTAGGTATGAGTCAATGGGGTGCCAGGGGAATGGCTTTGTCTGGTAAAGGTTACAGAGAAATAATTGAACACTTTTATAATCAAAATTACTATGATGGAAGACTTACTGTAAAATTGTGTGTATAAAATTAACAAACAATAAGGATGTTATGATGAAACTAACCGACTTCGATTATCAGTTGCCAAAAAGATTGATAGCTCAGGAACCTTTGGCAAATCGCGAGCAATCTAGACTCTTAGTATTGCACCGCGAATCAGGAAAGATAGAGCATGATTATTTTTATAATATAATCAAATACTTTAAGCAGGGAGATTTATTGATATCAAATAATACAAAGGTGATCCCGGCAAGGTTATTTGGATACAAAAAAAATACTGGAGCACATATAGAAGTGCTGCTTCTGAGGAG
>CAZFTH010000291.1:0-1924 GCA_964521745.1 uncultured Peptostreptococcaceae bacterium | reverse complement strand
CAAAGGATCCTGTAGCAATAGACACTGCCTGTATAGATATGCTTCAAAATCAAAGTGACGATAAGCTATTTGACGATGGAAGAGAATCTATAGAGCACGCTGTAAAAATTGGTTTTGGCTCTAAAGACTATGAACTAATTGAACTACAGTAGGATGATAAAAAAATGGAAATAGATATGGGAATAGAAAGTGGTTTATCAGACTGCCATGTACATCTTTCACTTAAATCAGGATTTACAATAAAGCAGTGGAACATGGCAGATGATAACCAAAAAACAGCTTGGATTTCTTCTATTTTAGAAAAATATAAGAAAAATAATATAATCTATCTAAAAGATGGGGGAGATGCATATGGCGTCTCCCTTTATGCAAAAAAACTAGCAGACAAGAATGGAATAAAGTATAAAACGCCTGGATTTGCAATATATAAAGAAGGTAGCTATGGAGACTTTCTAGGAAAAAGTATAAAAAACATGGGGGATTTTGATAGATTATTTGAGCAGCTTCTTAGTCTAGATATAGACCACTTAAAGCTTATAGTAACTGGTATTATGGATTTTGATAACTTTGGATATTACGAAAAAACTCAGTTTACATCATCAGAGCTAAATTACATGATATCAAGGGCGAAGAAAGAAAACCTTAAGGTCATGGTTCATGCAAATGGAAATGAAGCAGTAAAGATGGCTATTGATGCAGATGCTGATACTATAGAGCATGGCTATCTACTAGATAAACAAACCCTAAAAGAGTTCATAGGCTCAAGTACAACATGGGTACCTACACTTGCACCTCTTGGAAACATACTGAAATATAAGCCAAAACCTATGATAAATCAGCTGGATACAGTTAATAAAATATATCAGCTTCAGATAGAAAATTTAAAATTTGCTATTGAAAACAATATAGAAGAGGGACTTGGAAGCGATGCTGGAGCCTATATGGTAGAGCACCCAAATGGAATAATTGATGAAATAAATCTCATGAAAGAAGCTGGAATATCTCATAAAACTATAAAAGAGCTAATGATAAAACAAATCCAAAAAATAAAATAGAGTCAAAAGGACTGTGCTTATCCCCAAAATCTATATTTGGGGAATAATATAACACAAATATCCTCTTGACTCTTTTTTTATTTTTCACTAGTAGCAAATCTTTTCTTTAAAAAAATAATATCTTCATCTATATATCTATGATGGATTTTTGTAACATCAAACCTCAGAAGCTTAAAAGCAAATTGCACAAAATATCCTATACACAATGACATAATAACAGTACCAATACCTAAGGTTCCACCTAAAAGATAACCTATTGATAAAGCACAAATTTCGATAGTATTTCTAATAAATCTCACAGACTTATTAGTTCTTTTGGTAAGAGCAATCATAAGACCATCTCTAGGGCCTGAACCTAGCTCAGCGCCTATATAGGCTACGGTGGCACATCCTATCACAAACATCCCACCCAGCATCATAATTAGACTAGGAATAAAGGAATCGAAAATAGGAATTAAATTGTTAAGCATTAGGATATCGATAAAATAACCTATGAAGTACATATTAAACACGGTACCCCAGCCTATACGTTCTCCTAAAAAAAAGGCAATAATAACAATCATAAAACCTACGGCAATACTAGCTTGACCCATAGTGATTCCAAAAGTAGTACTTAGACCTTTATGAAATACATCCCATGGTGCAAGCCCAAGATTTGCATTTATTGTCATAACTATACCAACAGAATATAAAAATAGACCAAAAAATAATCTTATAAATTTATAAATAGGTGAAGCACTACTCAAAACACCATCTCCTTAAAGCTTTTCTAGGACTATGCAAGTTCGGCTAGGACTGTAAATTGTAATACAGTTTTCATTGAACTTAAGATTATTTATACTATGATACACTATGTCTCGGCTGACTCT
>CAZFTH010000290.1:0-1924 GCA_964521745.1 uncultured Peptostreptococcaceae bacterium | reverse complement strand
CTCTCTGCAAAAACTGTACACATACTCGAAATCTTAACAGCAGTTTTATCCTTGATAAAGCTATCTATATGCCCAATATCTTTATGAAGTATTTTCATCATTACTTCAATAAACCTGCCCGTCCCTGCTGCGCACTTATCATTCATAAGAAAATCTATAACTTGGCCATCAGAATTAAGCATGATTGCTTTACTATCTTGCCCTCCAATGTCTATTACTGCATCAATTCCACTACATAGATAAGCAGCTCCCTTTGCATGACAAGTTATTTCTGTAATAGATTTATCAACATTTTCAAGTAAGTTTCTGCCATATCCAGTTGTTACAGTATAGGCTTCTTTTCCCTTAGTAAGCTCTGAGTGTATATTCATCATCGTACTCTTTGGATTATAGCCCGTTGGCTCAATAAAAGTTTTTATAATTGAATTATTTTCAAGTAAAACTCCTTTTGTGGTAGTAGAGCCAGAATCAATTCCTACAACTAACATCAATTCCTCCTATAGCATTTCTATAAACGCTGACATTCTAGTGTTTAACTGCCCTACATCTGATGTAGAATAATCAGTTTCTATACTCATATAAGGAACATTTTTTTCCTTATTTACAAATTGTTTGGTTGTAAGAGTTTCAACGCTATAGGTATGACAGGCTTGCAATATCACATCTACAACTCCATCGACTTTATATTCATCTATAGCTTTATTAAGCATAGTTATCCTATTAGGGTTAGGAGTCATGCATGAACAGCCTATTGAAAGATATTTCTCAGCAAGAGCAGCATAAACATCCTCATTATCTTCTGATACATTTTCTTCAATAGCTTTAGCTCCCATACAGTTTTCAAAGAAAACCACATAAGCACCATTGTCTTCGATTGCTTTTACAACCTTTTCAGTTATTCCTCCAATTGGACAGCCTGTAATTAATATTCTAGGTTTTGAGTCTAGTTTTTTGCCAGAATTGTACTCATCTAAAATTCGACTTGTAAGATTTTTTACTTCTTCAATAGTGTCTTCTCTATTAAATTTAAATGTTGAACCATAAAGAACTTTTAAAATATCTCCTCCTGAAATTGCTGGAGGATTTAGTTTTCCAAGAGAATAAAAATCCTTAAGAGCCGAACGCTCTCTATTTTTTAAATTAATAGCTGATTTTATTGCATCCTCAGTTATTTCAACATCAAATTTTTCCTCTAGTAACTCTTTTAATTTTACTATTTCACTTTTCCACAGCTCAAATGCCTGCTCCCCAAACTGTGTATTAGGAAGCTGCATCACATGTACATCTTTAAACTGCCCCATATGCTCGTACATTTTCTTTTTACCATCACAAGTTGTCTCTCCTACTACTAAATCAGAAAAATAAAAGTATGGACATTTGTCTGTTTTTCCAAAGCCATAGCTTGATTTTATTAGTGGACAGAGATTTCTCGGTAAATCAACCTCAGCATCAGCTATAGTTTCGTCAGATGTCGCACATAAAGAAACTACTGCTGCTCCCATCGCAAGAGGTAGCTCTTGAGGCATATATGTACAAAATGTTCCAATCATTGGTTTATTTTGATCTTTGAATTGTTTTGCAGAAATAAATCCATTTCTTCTTGCTTCAGAAAAATCCTCAAAAATTTCTGGTAAGTCTTTTCTTATTTCCATTAAAATAACCTCCTAGGATTAATAATACTTCAATACTAATCATAAGATAGAAAAAAATACCCGTCTAATAGAAAGATTTTATTCAACAAATAGAAATTTCAAATACCTGCATTTTTTTAGTGTAGTATATTAAAGGTTTAATCTAAAATTGATGCGCTATAACCACTTAGTGCCCCTGTAGAAAATGCTATTTGCAGGTTATATCCCCCAGTATTTGCATCTAAATCTAGCACTTCTCCCGCAAAATAAAGGCCCTTTACAATTCTAGATTC
>CAZFTH010000289.1:0-1924 GCA_964521745.1 uncultured Peptostreptococcaceae bacterium | reverse complement strand
TTGTATCCTGATGGTAAAGTAACTGTATACTGTAAAGGGTCTCTATCCGTTAAATCATGTAAATAAAGTGCTGTCTCGTGTGAAAAAATAACCTTTTTACTTCTCGCTTGTAAAACATACATCTCGTCTTCAAATGCATCTTTAGATAAATACACTCCTTGAGCAACTCTTTCTATATATCCTTTTTTTACATATTTGCTTAATAACTGTTTTGAAATTCCAGCTTCTATTATATCTTTAGTTAAAAGCATTCCTTCTTTTTCACGAAGTAAAGTTTCTAAAAGTTTATGATAATCCATCTAATTCACCTCAGTTTACTTTTATGCTTATATTTTATATTATATAAGTACATAAGTAAACTGATTGTTATTTATATAGAAATAAAAATGTCATAGAACATCAACAATATAAAAAATTGATGTCTATGACTAAATTTTTTTAATCTAATTTAACTCCATTTATTAGGATATTAGAAATAAAACAGAACATTATACAACACTAGTTGCCATTAATAAAACACTATTAAGCATTTAGTACTCCCTAGCTATTCCCACTCGATAGTCGCTGGTGGTTTTCCTGTTACGTCATAGACTACTCTATTTACGCCTTTTACTTCGTTTACTATTCTAGTTGAGATGGTTCCTAGCACTTCATATGGGATAGGGTAAAATTCTCCTGTCATTCCATCAGTTGAGGTGATTGCTCTTAGGCCTACCATATATGAGTATGTACGCTCATCTCCCATTACTCCTACGGTTTTTACATCTGGAAGTGTTGCAAATGCTTGCCAGATTTTTCTTCCTAGGCCAGCTTTCTCTAGTTCTTCTCTATAGATAGCATCAGCTTCTCTTAATATGTCGCATTTTTCCTCAGTTACTTCTCCTAGTACTCTGATTCCTAGTCCTGGTCCTGGGAATGGATGTCTAAATATAAGGTATTCAGGAATTCCTAGCTCTAGTCCAACATTTCTAACTTCGTCTTTGAAAAGCTCTCTAAGTGGCTCAACTAGGCTCAGCTTCATGTCTTCAGGAAGTCCTCCAACATTGTGGTGACTCTTGATTACAGCCGCTTCATCTGTTCCACTTTCTATTACGTCTGGGTAGATAGTGCCTTGTACTAGGAACTCTACATCCCCTAGCTTTTTAGACTCCTCTTCAAATACTCTTATGAATTCTTCTCCGATTATTTTTCTTTTTCTTTCTGGGTCAGTTACCCCAGCTAGCTTTAAAAGGAATCTTTCCTCAGCATTTACTCTGATTAGATTCATAGAGAATTCATCTTTGAATATTCTCTCTACATCGTCACCTTCATTTTTTCTAAGTAGACCATGGTCTACGAATATACAAGTGAGGTTATCCCCTATGGCTTTATGTACGAGAACTGCTGCCACAGAGGAATCCACCCCTCCACTAAGGGCGCAAAGGGTTTTTTTATCTCCCACCTGCTGTCTTATGAGCCTTACTTTATCATCTATGAAGGAGTCTGAAGTAAAATCGCCAGACAAAGCGCATACTTCAAATAGGAAATTGTGAATTATTTTGTAGCCTTGCACGGTATGCTCTACTTCTGGATGAAACTGAAGAGCATATAGTTTTTTGTCTACATTTTCCATTGCCGCTACTGGACAGTCATGTGTAGCCGCTGTAATCGTGAAGCCTTCTGGAAGCTTATCTATTTGGTCTGTGTGACTCATCCAGCAGATGTTTGATTTATCAACATCTTTAAATAATTTTCCACCCGTATAGTTTATCTCTGTTTTTCCGTATTCTCTTTTTTCTGGTTTTGCTACACTTCCTCCAAGAGTTTTAGCTGTAAGCTGTGCCCCATAGCAGATTCCAAGTATAGGAATGCCTAGGTCAAATATTTCCGCTTCGATATCTGGAGCTCCAGGATCATTTACACTTGATGGTCCTCCAGTAAAGAT
>CAZFTH010000288.1:0-1924 GCA_964521745.1 uncultured Peptostreptococcaceae bacterium | reverse complement strand
AAATACTTAGATGATATGAGCCTACTAAATGAGTATCCTACTCATGAAAACATAGGAAAAAGAATGAAAGTAACTAATCCAGAGCAAGCGTATATCGAATTTCTTAAATCTTGTGTAAGCACAGATTTTAAGGGAATGAAGGTAGTGCTAGATACTGCAAATGGAGCTGCATATAAAATCGCACCTGAGGTATTTGCTCAGCTAGGGGCTGAGGTAGTATGTATAGGATGTGAGCCTACAGGAACAAATATAAATGCAAATTGTGGTTCAACTCATACAAAGAACCTTGAGGCTATGGTAGTAGAGCATAAAGCCGATTTAGGACTTGCCTATGACGGAGATGCAGATAGATTAATCGCAATAGATGAAATGGGACAAATCATAGACGGAGACAAAATAATGCTGATTTGTGCAAATGACATGAAAGCTAAAAATCAGCTTAAAAAAGACACTTTAGTAGTTACTGTAATGAGCAACATGGGACTTCATGTGGCGGCAAAAACTTTAGGAATAAAGCTAGCAGTTACAGGAGTAGGAGATAGATATGTACTTGAAGAGATGGTGAAAGAGGGATACTCTTTAGGTGGAGAGCAGTCGGGACATATGATTTTTTTAGATCATATAACAACTGGTGATGGTACACTTAGCTCGCTGTTATTTGCAGAAATAGTAAAAAACAGCGGTAAAAAAGCATCAGAGCTTTCAAAAATAATGGAGATTTATCCTCAAGTTCTTATAAATGCAAAGGTAAGTAATGGAAACAAGCATACTTATATCGAAAACCAAGAGGTAGCAGATAAGATAAAACTACTAGAAGAAAAAATGGATGGGCAAGGAAGAGTCTTAATAAGACCTTCTGGAACAGAGCCTTTAGTTAGAGTTATGCTAGAAGGCAAAGACCAAAATCAAATTGAAGTAATGGCAAGAGAGCTTGCAGATTTTATTGAAATCAAATTAGGCTAACAGCAAATTTATAAAGCCTCAAATGCTTATCAAAAAGTGTTTGAGGCTTTTATAGTCTATAAAGCAAGGCTTTTAAAGTTCATTAGCATTTTATCATTTGTAAATAGACTAGGGATATTTTTATGTAAACTTTTTGTAAAATAAAATATGTTTTTGCTTTATGAAAGATGTGATATAATTATATGCACGCTAAAAATGGAAGAATCATGGAAAATGTACGTAGCGCCAGAGCCTTAAATATTTAAGGCTGACGAGGACTAGAGTTTATCGAAAATTCGGCGGATGCTCTAGAGGCTGTCACAGCCTAAGAAAGCTTACAAAACCTGAGAGTAATCTCAGAGACAATCGGGCTTTTAGTGATTGATTCCTTCCTTTATTTAGCTACGCCTAGAAAACTAGGAAAAATAAAAGGAGGTTTTTTTAATGTGTGGAATTGTTGGATATGTAGGTAAGAAAAATGCGCAGGAGGTAATCTTGCAAGGCTTAGAAAAGCTAGAATACAGAGGTTATGACTCAGCGGGAATCGCAATAGTAGAAGATGGAGTTATAAAATCAGAAAAATTTAAAGGTAGACTATCTGTACTAAGTGACTTCTTAGAAGCAAACCCTATCAAGGGAAGCTTAGGAATAGGTCATACTAGATGGGCAACTCATGGAGCGCCATCGGATGAAAACTCTCATCCTCATCTAAATAAAGACAACACTATAGCAGTGGTTCACAACGGAATAATTGAAAACTATGTGAGCTTAAAAGAAGACTTAATAGCTAAAGGCTATAAGTTCAAATCACAAACAGATACTGAGGTAATAGTTCATCTTTTAGATAGCCTATATGAAGGAAATCTTCTAGAGGCTGTAAACAAGCTTACTTCTATAATAAGAGGAGCCTATGCAATAGGCGTAGTTTGCTCAAAAAGTCCAAATGAAATGGTAGCTGTTCGTAATGAAAGCCCACTAATAG
>CAZFTH010000287.1:237-1952 GCA_964521745.1 uncultured Peptostreptococcaceae bacterium | reverse complement strand
CTGGACATACATTGGCACATGGAGCATCCTCACATTGTCTGCACTGAATAGGAGTCGTAACGATATCTGCTCTAATCAGATTTACTCTAGGTGAAAATGGTATCTCTTCCTTATTCGCTGTAACTACGGATTTATCGATATGAGCTACTGCGCATGCTATTTCACAAGCCTTGCATCCTATACATTTTTTAGGATTTGCTATAACAAAAGTATTCATCTATACTACCTCCCCTTTACTATCCTACACTGCATTTTGAGTTTCTTTTTTAAAGATTTTTCTTTTTTGACATCCAAAATCAGAAAAATCTAGTTTTTTTACATTAACTGAACACACCTTGTATTCAGGGGTTTGTGTGATAGGATCTGCGGCACTATTTGTCAAAATATTACCTGGATTTTCAGTAAAGTGGAAAGTAATAAATGTCAAGCCTTCTGGTACTCTTGTTGTAACTTGAGCTTTAGTTATAAGTGAGCCTCTGCGAGTTGTCACAGATACCTCATCTCCATCTTCTATGTTTAAGTTAGCAGCATCTACGGGATTTATTTCTATAGATTCCTCTGGATGAGTTCCATTAAGTCCCCAGCAGCGCCTTGTCATAGTTCCTGTATGATAATGAGCCACTACCCTTCCGGTAGTGAGCATAAGTGGGTACTCTTTATCTGGCATTTCAGCTGGATCTCTATGTTCTATTGCAGAAAACTTTCCTAATCCTCTAGAAAATTTCCCTATGTGTAGTACCGGTGTTCCTTTATGGTCTTCAGTAGGACATGGCCAAGAAATGACTTCATTTTCTATTCTGCCATATGTAATTCCTGCATAGCTAGGAGTTACAGTTCTTATTTCATTGAATATTTCTTCAGGAGATTTATAATCGCTAGGATATCCCATAGAAGAAATTAATTTGCTAAGTATCAACCAGTCAGGCATAGAGTTTCCTATAGGCTCAACTGCTTTTCTTATTCTTTGAACTCTTCTGTCTGTTCCACTAAAGGTTCCATCTTTTTCTGCAAAGCTTGCTCCTGGTAGTACTACATCTGCAAGCTCGGCTGTCTCAGTCAAAAATATATCCTGGACGATAAGGCAGTCAAGATGCTCTAAACAATGCTTTACATGAGTAACATCTGGATCGCTTCTAACTGGATTCTCTCCAAATACATATAAAACCTTCACATTATCTTTCATTATTTCATTAAGAACTGACGGAATAGTAAGCCCTACTTTATCACTCAGTGGCTTATTCCAAGCTTTTTCAAATTTTTCTTTTATTGCTGGGTCAGTAACTGCTTGATATCCTGGATAAACGTTAGGAAGCGCTCCCATGTCACAAGCCCCTTGAACATTGTTTTGTCCTCTAAGTGGGTTTACTCCAGCTTTTGGCTTTCCAAGATTTCCAGTAACCATAGCAATATTTGCAACAGAAAGCACATTGTCTACTCCTGTAGTATGCTGTGTGATTCCCATAGTGTAGTAGGAAGCAGTATTGTTTGATTTTGCAATTATTCTAGCTGCTTCTCTTATTTTTTCAGCTGGAACCTTAGTGATTTTTTCACTGTATTCTGGTGTATATTTAAGAACCGTTTCCTTCATCTGCTCAAAGTTTTCAGTCCTAGTATTTATAAATTCATTGTCTGCTAGATTCTCATTCAAGATTACATTTATCATAGCATTAAGAAGTGCTACGTCAGTACCAGGCTTTTGTCTTAACCATACATCA
>CAZFTH010000287.1:0-227 GCA_964521745.1 uncultured Peptostreptococcaceae bacterium | reverse complement strand
GCTAAATCAGTTTTTCTAGGGTCTGCTACTACAAGCTTGGTTCCCCTATCCTTTGCTTGAAGTAATTTTAGTCCAATAATAGGATGACATTCAGTCGTGTTTGTCCCTATTGCGAAAATCGCATCTTTTTCATCCATCAAATCAATTTCGTCTATAGAGTTTGTCATTGCTCCACTACCAAAAGCTGTGCCCAGACCGGACACTGTAGGTGCATGTCAGAGTCTAGC
>CAZFTH010000286.1:0-1954 GCA_964521745.1 uncultured Peptostreptococcaceae bacterium | reverse complement strand
TATATAAATCAAATATATTTTGCATTTAATTATCATCCTATTCAAAATAGTTTCTTAATATAATTATATAAATGTAATCATGTTATACTTAAAAGAAAAAAGAAGGAGAGAGTTATATGATATTAATTTGCTATCCTAAATGAACAACATGTAAAAAAGCCGAGGTATGGCTTAAAAAAAATCAATACACATATTTATATAGAGATATTAAAACTGAAAACCCTAGTAAGCTAGAATTAGCAAGCTGGTATGGCAATAGTGATATAGATATTAAAAAGCTTTTTAATACTTCTGGAAATGTTTATAAAGAACTAAATTTAAAAGATAAAATTGATAAAATGACAATTGATGAGAAGCTTGAACTTCTTGCTTCAGATGGAATGTTATTAAAAAGACCTTTTCTAGTTTATAAAGATAAAATTAAAGTTGGCTTTAAAGAAAACGAATGGATTTCTTTTTTAAACGAAACATAATATAAGTTATGTTAATCTATAGATTATCTTTATACAATAAATAAAACAAATCTATTGGATTACTCTTAGTTTTAAATATATTATTATTATAGAGTTTTATTTTAGATTATATTTACGATTAGGAGAATTCATATGATTATAGACACACATATGCATGAAAAAACTTATTCGTCAGATAGTTTTTTGTCATTAGAAGATATAGTTAAGAAATCTAAATCAATGGGTTTAGATGGCGTTTGTATTACAGATCATGAAAGCAATGAAATTAAGGATTTTGCTCATCAATTTTCAAAGCAGTCAGGATTTCTAATCCTAGTAGGTGCAGAAGTATTAACGCATGAGGGCGACATAACTGTTTTTGGGTTAGATGATTTACCAAAAGAAAAGATTCATGCTCAGCAACTTATTGATCTTACATTAAAAGCTGGAGGAGTTGCTATAAGCGCTCATCCATTTAGACATAATAATAGAGGAATGGGAAAATTTATAAAAAATGTACAGGGTTTATCAGGAATTGAGGCATTTAATGGAAGTACCTTCCCACATCATAATTTATATGCATATGGCTTATCATCAGAACTCAATATTCCAGCTCTAGGAGCTAGTGATGCCCATACAATAGATGCTATAGGGAAATATGCTACTTTAATCCCAGGTAATATCAGAGATGAAAAAGATTTTATAGAAGCTGTAAAATCCAGAAGAGTATCTCCAGTTGTTTATTCTAACGATAACTATGAGAGTTTAGATATAAATCAGATGTTATATAATAAACCTATTTATAAAGAAGCTATTTAAATATAAAAAACCTATTTATACACAAAAAACTTCCTTAATTTTGTCATTAGACATCATTTATGGAAGTTTTTAATTATAAAATGTATATAATTATTTTTTTATAGACATATTTGAGAATTAACTAGTGAAATAAGTTATATATAGTGTTAAAATAAGGGTGAATGTACCCAGTTTGGTATATTTATAGTTCTAGATTAATTAAATTAAATAAAATCTTATCTAAGAGGGGAGTCAATTAAAAATGAGTAAGCCAGTTTTATCGGCTCATTTTGAGTCAAGAACACCATCAGATGTACGTTTAGCACAAATGAAATATGATGAGAGAAAAGTTAAGCCACAAGCAGTTATCAATGTAGGTATTGGTAATGTTTCTCTGCCTACAAACCCTGCTATGCAAAAAAGAATGTTTAATTTAAACGCTCCAGATAGTCCTTTTGCAAATGGAGTTATTAGATACTCAGGTACAGCTGGACTTCCAGAATGCCAAGATGCTTTTAAAAACATATTAAAATGCGAAGGCTTTGATACTAGCAAATTGCATGTTCAAGTTACAGATGGAGGTTCTTCAGGAATGGAGCTTCTTCTAATTGGAACTTGTGGTCCTGCAGGTACTGATGAAAAACCTTTGATGATGATTGACCCAGCTTATACAAACTACATTTCATTTGCACAAAGACTTGGAA
>CAZFTH010000285.1:0-1957 GCA_964521745.1 uncultured Peptostreptococcaceae bacterium | reverse complement strand
CTGGTTCTAAAAACGTACACAAATGTACTCGAATTAGATAATTCGCACTTATAATGCTTTCGCATTAGTTAAGCCTGGGTTGAGCCAGTTCAGATATATTTCTACTTCAAAATATATCTCTCCCACAACCGTATCTTTAAACTTTACATATTTCTTAGATGTATTTAACCCTCATTTATTGATGAAATATATGCTCTAGTTGCTTAGGGTACATATATTTGTGATTAAATAATCTTTTTTAACGGATTTAAACTGATTTTTTAACTAATTTTCTCTCTATTTAAAAGAATTTCTTTTACTTTTTTATATGGAGTGTATAAGCTTATTTCTTTATCAGTTTTTCTGTTTAATATGTTTTTACTAGCATTGATATCTGAATGGAGTTTTCCACATTTAGGACAGGTGAAGGTATCACCATTTCTAGTTCCAAAGCATCCGCATATATTGCATACTTTTGAGGTATATGCTGGATTTATATAGGTACACTTTATATTGTTTAAACTGCATTTATACTCTAGTCTTTTTCTTATATATCCTTTTATCCACCTTGAGAGTTTTCTTTTTACTGATTTTGGGAATCTATCATCCCAGCTTACAAAATCAAGCTGTTCCATTACTATCTCTTTTGGTTTTTCTTGTTCTAAAAGGTTATTTAAGCAGCAGTTTATATATGATTTTACATTTTCATCGTGTCTATGTTTTGCTTTGAAATATTTTTTCTTTCCTAAATTGTTTTCTTTTATAAGCTTCGCTTTTTCATCGTTGCCATTTTCTAAATGGATTAGATATTTTGCATATAGCTTGTTTCTATTGGAATTTACTTTTGTAAGCCTTTCGGTTTCTTTGCTTAAATACTGATTTAGATTCTCACCGTAAAGTTTTTCACTTGAGGTTGCAAATAAGTATTTATAGCCCTTATCTATTCCTAATATATTCTCATTTTGGTTAGTTTTGGTTTTAACTCTTAAAGGACAGTGAATCTGTATTTTCTCTGCTACTATTTTTACTTTCATTGTATGGTCATATCTATTTTTATCGCTAAGCTTTATAGATAATCTTTTGCCCTTAGTAGTTGAGGTTATATTTATTCCATCTGCGGTATATGAGTATAGCCCAGTGTCTATGCTAAAGGTTCTTCCTGTTTTAGCATATGGAATTTTTTCTTTATATCTTCTTGTATATCTTCTTATGAGATTATTTAGGTATTTATAGTTTAAGTTTTTATCTTCAAATATCTTTGGAGTTTTAAGTTCTTTATTAGTTAGTACCTTGAAATAGCAATTGTCAAATTTTAGTATGTAGTTTATATAATGCCTATCTTCATTTGAAAGGTTACTATTTCTATTTACTTGGTCTTTTACTTTGTTTTTCGTATTACTCCAATTTGTTTTTATATTTGAAAAGGCTTCCGATAGTGCTAACTTCCAATATCTAGCTGGCAATTTCCACTGCTCATAAAATTTTGTTTTTATCCATTCATCTCTTATTTTTCTATCTTTGCTTAGTAGTAGAATACTATTAATTCCACTGTATCTTGAATAAACATAGTTTTTGACGTTCTTATATTGATTTGCTATAAATAACAGTTCTTTTAGCATTTCTTCGTCTAATTCATATGAATATTGTTTTACAGTTTTTATAATAGTACTCATTTTTACACCCCCAATATTATATATATCCATTTCAAAGCATTGAAAACGCTATGTTAATATATATTTTTTTCAGGAAATGTAAAGTTATAAAGTTTAAAAATACGGTTTATTGCGAATTAAATATTTTTTTCATTTGCAACATTTTTAGAGTGTTCAGTAAAGCTCGTTAATTCTTTACCAGCACCATTACGTGCATCTTATACTTTCATATAAGCACAGACTATATCACAATCCAAGTTTCTAGCTTGGACTCTCCCCATTTCCCCTCACTTGAAGGTACGAGCTGACGCTCTAGTCGTTGAAGG
>CAZFTH010000284.1:0-1963 GCA_964521745.1 uncultured Peptostreptococcaceae bacterium | reverse complement strand
CTATTCCTACATAAAAAAAGGAATAATCAAAGGTGGAATGATTCCTAAAATGTTCTGCTGTCTCAATGCTGTAAGTAACGGTGTGGAAAAATGCCATATAATCGACGGCAGACAGTTTCACTCCATTTTGCTGGAGGTATTCACAGACACTGGTATCGGCACAATGATAACTGCATAAAAGTATGAAAGGAGCTGTAAACATGCAAAATATAATAGATGAAGGTCAAAAATATCTAATGTCAAACTACGGCAGATTTCCAATTAGCTTTAGCCATGGAGAAGGCTGCAGAGTATATGACTATAATCAAAGAGAATATATAGATTTTCTAGGAGGAGTAGCTGTAAACATCCTCGGCTATAACAACAAAAAACTAAACGACGCAATAGCTACACAAAGTCAGAAGCTGATTCACATATCCAATTATTTCTGGATAGATACTCAAGTTAAGCTAGCAAAACTGCTCGTAGAAAACTCCTTCGATGGCAAAGCTTTTTTCTGTAACTCTGGTGCAGAAGCAAACGAAGGGGCTGTAAAGCTAGCTAGAAAATATGCCTACAGAAAATATGGTATCCAAAAAAATGAAGTCATAGCTATGACAGGCTCATTTCATGGCAGAACCTTAACGACGCTTAACCTAACAGACAATCCAAAATACAAGGAAGGCTTTGGTCCTCATCCAGAAGGCTTTAAGTTTGCAAAGTTCAATGATATAGATTCGTTTAATCAGGCCCTAACAAAAAATACCTGTGCAGTTATTTTTGAGCCCATCCAAGGTGAAGGTGGAATAACTCCAGTCGATAGCGACTTTATCAAGAAGGTATCTGAACTTTGCAAGCAAAATGATGTGCTTCTCATAGCTGATGAAATTCAAACAGGCATGGGTAGAACCGGGAAATTATTTGGCTACCAGCATCACGATATCACTCCAGATATCATGACAGTTGCAAAAGGTCTTGCTGGGGGCTGTGCTATAGGAGCTGTAATAGCTAAGGTAGAAGTGGCAGATGCTTTTCAAAGTGGAGACCACGGCAGTACCTTTGGCGGAAATCCTTTAGCCTGCGCCGCAGGTGTTGCCACACTTGAGACAATCCTAGATGATGAGCTTGCTGCAAATGCTGAAAAAATCGGCGAATACTTTAAATTAAAGCTTCAATATCTATCTCAAAAATATTCAGTAGTAAAAGCTGTGCGTGGCCACGGTCTTATGCTTGGGCTTGAGCTTAGCATACCTGGAGCAGCTGTAGTTCAAAAAGCCCTGTACAAAGGCTTCCTTATAAACTGCACTGCCACAAATGTGCTCAGATTTATTCCACCTCTTATAATAGGAACTAGTGAAATAGATTTGCTTATAGAAACATTGTCCGAAATATTTGAAGAGCTTGAGCTTGCCGCTTAGTAATCCCTTATGTAATTTTCTTGTCGCTTCCTGACTGCAATTATATGATACAATATTTATGTAAAATACTAAAAGGTCATGGAGGCGATGTATTGTGCAAAACCTACTATTAGAAAACGACATAGTAAGAGTCAGAGCTTCTTTAGAAAGCGATATCGACTACATTATGAAAACAGAGAGCGACCCTAGCAATTCTCCTTATGTATTTCAGTGGACCTATGACCAGCACAAGGCTGCCATAGAAAATCCAGATATCCTTCATCTAGTAATAGAAGATAAAGATACAAGTGAGCCTGCTGGCTATATCATAGTTGCAGGAGTTCTCAGTCCTCATAAGAGCATAGAGCTAATGAGAATAGCAGTATCCCAAAAAAATAAAGGCTTCGGCCGTGACAGTATTAAACTGCTACTTGCCTATGCCTTTGATACACTAGGTGCTAATAGAGTATGGCTAGATGTCAAAGAATACAACTACTCTGCTCAAAGCCTTTATAAATACCTTGGCTTTGCTCAGGAGGGGCTTCTAAGAGAAGCTGTATTTCACAATGGAAAATACGACTCTATCT
>CAZFTH010000283.1:1236-1968 GCA_964521745.1 uncultured Peptostreptococcaceae bacterium | reverse complement strand
CATCCTCTATATAAATTTTAGCTTCCTTAGTAAGCTTTTCCTTTACATAAGGTAAGGTGTTGATTTCCTTCCCGTTGCCGGCTGCCGCCTCTGTAACTAAAGTCAAATTCGGTCCTATAGATACATTATCTCCTATTTCAATGCTATATCTGTGATTTGATGATACTATGATTTTCATACCTAAATTAGCAAAGCTTCCTTCGCCCATTCTTACACCTAATCTATCAAAATACAGCTTCCTAATTCTAGCATCAGTATAATAATTTGCAATTAGCTTTTGAAGCCTAGGTGGCATAATATCAACGCTTGATTCTAAAGCTTTATAAATCATACTATCCCAAAAGCTCCAAAAACCTTTGTCCATACTACTAGCTATATTATTTAGTTTCTTTTCATCCATAGTTTATCCTCTTTATTTGCAATTTTTTCTATAACAAAATACTGTTGTCAAAAGCTTTTATATGTCCCACAATGTAGTCCATATCCTCTAAATCATACCTCTGGTCTATAGGTAGAGCTAAAAGATAAGTCGACAAATAATGTTCAAAGCTGTTACTTTCTACTCTAGAAAGAACATCCTTCCACCAATGTGGCACATAAATCTTCTTACTAACTAGATAGGCTCTTAAATCCTCATGCTCTATAAGCATGGGGTATACCATAGGCGCTTCAAAGCTGTGCTCAAGATTTAGCTTATTAAGGTCTTTCAGTTTTGAATGAAGATAGTAAAAA
>CAZFTH010000283.1:0-1226 GCA_964521745.1 uncultured Peptostreptococcaceae bacterium | reverse complement strand
CTCTGTCTTTTTAGCTTTACCTCTTCATAGTCAATGCTTTCAAGAATCCTTTTGCTGAGTTTTGACATTCCTATAGGATTAAAGTCATCAAACCTATCTTCATTTTTCATATTGTCAAGATATGCGGCGTTCGCTCCCTCTTCTATTCTTTTTAAAAGATGAATAGCATGAGGATAGGATATATCGCTTTCTAAATCTATTTTTTGAATGCCATCCTTGATTAAATAGCCACCATCATTTACACCAAAAAACTTTCTGGCAGAATAAAGATTGTAAGCTCCTTTAATTGGCTTTGCAAAAAAAGCCTGAGTATTGTCAATTAGAAAATTCTTATGGCAATTTTTTAACTTATTTATAGTATTCTTGCTTGCAGTTCCAAAATAATTAATATATAAGAATGCTTCGTCCTCATTAGTTTGTCTATCAAATATAGGCATAAAATTCTCATCTATATTATAAAACTCGAACTCTAAATTAAGAGGCTCAATAACCTGAAGCATACTAGTACATAAATAATATGGCAAATACAGTTTTTTTACTTTTGAATTTTTTAATGCATGATAAATAGCTGCCCTTCCAGTATTTACCTCAACTACATCAGGTCCATAATAATAAGATTCCCTGCGAGGAAGCTCTAGCTCCATGTACCCACCTATTTCTCTTATGCTACACATACTATCTTCTGCCTTATAATTTAAATCACCCATTTTTTTCCTTCTTTCATCTATTTGAGCATATATTCCACTAAAGTAGGAAATTGTTTTAAAAAATGCCTTATATCATCTTTTTTCATAAACTTAAGCATATTACTTATTTCAACTATTACACGTTTTCTAGCATCAGTTAGTCTTACGCTGTTTAATCCTAAGATATCTAAACTTCTATATGCTGGAGTTTTACTATTTTTTATCCCTTCTTTTGGAATAATTTCTCCTGACATGAGGTCATAAACAAAAAAATCATATGGAGAAAATGTAACTGGATCTATAAAACTATCAAAATAATTACTACCTTTTTTTATTCCACAACTCTCCTTGGAATTACATGAAACAATCATATTATGGTAATCTAAATCTAAATCTGGAAATCTAGATTGTGGCTTGATATGTTCAATATGCGAGCCATTTGCATTATCTGAATTCACAACAATCTCTCTCTCACAATAGGCACAAAAACATCTTGAAGATTTGCACTGCTCATTATATGCAATATAATGACGTAAATCC
>CAZFTH010000282.1:0-1981 GCA_964521745.1 uncultured Peptostreptococcaceae bacterium | reverse complement strand
AAGGAGTTAAAGCTACTCAAAAAAGATATTCTTAGCATCAGACCTATTACATCTGAAGATATAAAAAGAGAAGAAATGATAAATGACCATAGAACCCAGTCGTTTGAAGAGCTATTTCAAGCATTTTATATAAAACAAAATAAAGTAGAGCCATCAGAGGAAACTAAGGAGACGATATATAAACTTTACTACGGGGAGGACTATGACAATGAAGCCAATTAGTTTATCTATCAAAGGGCTAAATAGCTTTGAAGAAGAGCAGCATATAGATTTTTTGAAGCTTACTCAAAATGGTTTTTTTGGTATTTTTGGTCCTACAGGAAGTGGAAAATCAACTATACTAGATGGGATTTGCCTAGCTCTATATGGAGATATTCCAAGGGGTAAGGTAAATTTTATCAATCTAAATAGCGATAGAGCCTATGTGGAATTTGAGTTTCAAATTTCGGGGGCAGAAAATAGAAAATATAGAGTCAGCAGAGAATTTAGAAGAGATAAAAAATCAGGAAGTCTTAGAAGTGATAAGTGTAAGCTAGTAGATGTAACCTATGATGAACCTGAGATTTTAGAAGAAAGTGTAACAGCAATAACGAAAAAATGCGAGGCTATAATAGGTCTAAAAAAAGATGATTTTTTAAGAACTGTGGTTCTTCCTCAAGGAAAATTTAGCGAGTTTCTAAAGCTAGATGGGGCAGATAGAAGGAATATGCTAGAAAGGCTTTTTAACCTGTATGAATATGGGGATGAGCTGAGAAAAAAGCTAAGTAATAGTATGGATATAGAAAAAAGTAAATTGACTAGGCTAGAAGGAGAGCTTTCTGGTATAGGAGCGGTAGAGCCTGATGATTTACAAAACCAAGAGATTTTAGTCAAAGCAAAAAAAGATGAATATGAGCTAGCAAGTAAAGAAGCTGAGCTAATATTAGAAAAGCTTAATAAGCAAACTGAAGTATTTAAGCTACAAAATGAAAAGAAAACCTATGTAAGTCAGCTTGATGAAGCTCTAGCTAAAAAGCCTGAAATGGAAAATAAAGCTAAATCTTTAGCGATTTTTAAAAATGCAAATCAGCTAAAGGATATGATAGCTGATTTTGAAAAAACTAAATTAGAATTTGAAAGCTGTAATAAAAAATTGTCTGAAATTGACTTAAAAAGGAAAGACTGCGCTGAGAAAAAAACTGAGATTGAAGCTAAATATGATATGGCAAAGCAAGCCTATGAAACTGAGCTTCCAAATCTTTTAGCGAGCAGAGGAAAATATATAGAGGCGTTAGAAAAAATAAAGGAACTAGATATCCTTAAGCTAAAAATTGATGAGTGCAAGGCTCAGGAAATAGAGCTTAATAAAAAGCTAAACAAACTAAATACAGATAAAGAATATAAGAGCAAAGAGCTAGAACGTTTAAAAAAGGATATTGAAGAGATAACTTCTGTGATTACTCAGTTAAAAGTAAGTGCTTTGTTTAGGTCTAAAGTGGAGACAGGATATCAGCTGAGCAAGGATATAACTAAGGAAGCTGAGAGAAAGCTTAAACTAGAAATAGAAAAAGCTAATATATCTAAAGAGTGTGAAGCAGATAATAAGGAAGTAGAAGCTATAAATTCTAAGCTAAAAGAATTAAAAGCCAAAGATCTACTTATTCAGAAAGAAATGGATGAATTAAAAGAAATGCCTCTAGGTAATAGGGATGATTTAATCAAATTAAATGAAAGTTTTAATTTAGTATCTCAGGCATGGAAATTAAATGAAGAAAAAAGTAGACGAATAGAGGAAGCAAATCATAAGGCTAATCAGCTAAGAAACCAAGTGCAGGAGCTAAATAAAGCAAGGGCTGAGCAAAAATTTATTTTGGAAGAAGAGTGTAAAAAACTAGAAAAAGCCAAAATAGAAAATCTAGCTCTAGAGCTAAGAAAAAGCTTAAGTCATGGGGAAAGCTGTCCAGTTTGTGGGGCAGTAGAGCATCCATATCTGCATGATGAA
>CAZFTH010000281.1:793-1982 GCA_964521745.1 uncultured Peptostreptococcaceae bacterium | reverse complement strand
CAGCAAAAGACGGGACTAATATAGATCAGGTTCTAGAGGCGATAGTACATAAGGTACCAGCACCAAAAGGCGATATTGATGCACCACTAAAGGCTCTTATATTCGACTCGTATTACGATTCATACAAAGGAGTAATTTCTTACGTAAGAGTATTTGAAGGCAAAGTGAAAAAAGGCGATAGAATAAAGATGATGAATACAAAAAAGGTGTTCGAGGTTACGGAAGTTGGAGTTGTTTCTCCTACTCATATTCCAGTAGAGGATTTAGTAGCTGGGGATGTAGGATATATAGCAGCTTCTGTTAAGGATATCAGAAGCTCTAGGGTTGGAGATACTATCACCTTGGCTGATAACCCAACAGAGCATCCTCTTCCAGGATATAAAAAAGCTACCCCTATGGTTTATTGTGGGATTTACCCTGCTGAAGGTGAAAAATATGAAAATGTAAGAGATGCATTAGAAAAGCTTCAAGTAAATGATGCAGCTCTAGAATTTGAAGCAGAAACCTCTGCAGCTTTAGGTTTTGGATTTAGATGTGGATTCCTTGGCCTTCTTCATATGGAAATAATTCAAGAAAGATTAGAAAGAGAATTTGACTTAAATATGATAACTACGGCTCCATCTGTATTATTTAGAGTAATAAAAGCTGATGGGGAAGTACTCATGATACAAAATCCTACTAATCTCCCGCCAGTGCAGGAGATTGACCATATAGAAGAGCCTATAGTAAAGGCGAATATAATTGTACCTACGGATTATGTGGGACCTGTAATGGAGCTTGCGCAGGAAAGAAGAGGCAATATGCTCAACATGGAGTATCTAGACACCAAAAGAGTTACACTTCACTATGAGATTCCATTAAACGAAGTTGTATATGACTTCTTCGATTCATTAAAATCAAGAACAAAGGGTTATGGCTCATTAGATTATGAATTTAGAGAGTATAAAGAAGCAAAACTAGTTAAGCTTGATATTCTAATCAACAGAGAGCAAGTGGATGCACTTTCATTTATAGTTCATGAAAGTACAGCCCAAACTAGAGGAAGAGTAATGTGTGAAAAGCTAAAGGACGAAATTCCAAAGCATCAGTTCCCAGTGCCTATACAAGCAGCAATAGGAACTAAGGTAGTAGCAAGAGAAACGATAAGTGCATATAGAAAAGACGTACTTGCGAAATGCTACGGTGGAGA
>CAZFTH010000281.1:0-783 GCA_964521745.1 uncultured Peptostreptococcaceae bacterium | reverse complement strand
CGTAAGCGTAAACTACTTGAAAAACAAAAAGAGGGTAAGAAAAGAATGAGACAAATTGGGAATGTAGAAGTTCCTCAAAAGGCATTTATGTCAGTTCTTAAGCTAGATAAATAAATTCAATAATGTTTTATAAGTAAAGAGCGCTTCTGAAAATGGAGCGCTTTTTTTCGTCTAATAATTTAGTGTTTATGAATTCTAGATTCATAGTAAGGCATTGCTCTTTTTATAATATTGAAAAATAAAGACTATAGTGATATATTATTTACAGATGACAAGACAGCAGAAAAGTCACTAATATATTTTAAATATCAAATTTATAAAAGGAAGGCGAACCATGAAAGAAAACATACTTGAGCTAATAAAAAAACAGAAGCTTGAAGAGGATTGTGTAATTTTGGCCCATCATTATCAAATACCTGAAATCAAGCAGGTAGCTGATTACATAGGAGATTCATATTATTTGAGTGCTTTGGTAAGTAAGCTTAAAACACCTAAGATTTATTTCTGCGGAGTTAGATTTATGGCTGAAACAGCTAAAATATTATCGCCAGATAAAACAGTAATACTTGCTAATCCTGATGCTGGTTGTCCTATGGCTGATATGGTTTCACTTCATGACTTGATTGAGTTTAAGGAAAATAATCCAAACCATCTTATTGTTTCCTATGTAAATACAAGTGCTGATATAAAAGCTCAAAGCGATATTTGTGTTACATCTTCCGTAGCTCTTAATATAATGAACACTGTAAAGGATAAAGAAATTTTATTTTTGCCAGATAGAAA
>CAZFTH010000280.1:543-1984 GCA_964521745.1 uncultured Peptostreptococcaceae bacterium | reverse complement strand
GTCCCATAGAACAAATACGGCAGCATACCCCTTCTTCGCCGAACTTACATGAAACTTTTTGTGCTTCTTTTCTGTCTTGCCAAGTTTCTGCTCCTGCCTCAACAGCTTTTTGTTTTAGCAGTGAATTAATCTCTTCCATTTGCTCGATGGATAAAAGTGTTTTTTCCATAGCCATTCCTCCATTTTCCCCACTTGTTAATTTTTAAACAAATTTGCTAAAAAAATAATTTTGCATAAATATGCAAAGTTGATAGGTTTTTCTTAATTCCAATTATAACATAAAGATAATGAATATAGTAACATAATATTAAATTAATTCTAAAAAAAATATTAGATTTTTTTATGCATGTAAATTCAATATTTATTTAGAGAAATAAAAAAACACCACAATATATAAATATATCATGGTGTTTATATTGCTATTGTCAGAAAATTCACTGTAATATAGCTGTTTTTTGTTAAAAAATAATTCTGCTAATATATTATTTAACAAACAATTTTTATGATTTATTTTACAAACTCAATACCCTTATTTATTGCATTTAGATTTGAATCAAAAGTTTCTGGCCTTTTACTGGTAAGTTTTTTTATAGCTTTTTCAATTTTAGGCAAATCTACAAGATTTAGACTAGGAATTAAAGCCCCAAGGCACACCATGTTTGCTATACTTGAATTTCCAAGCTCATTTGCAATTTCTGTAGCTGGAATTTCTACAATCTTTATATCAGTTCTAGGATTCTCAATTTTCGCAAGCGATGAATTAACTATAAGAACTCCACCTGGCTTTATTCTAGATGAAAACTTTTCATAAGCAGGCTTATTTAGAACTATAGCACCGTCTGCTTTATCAATTACGGGCGAATGTATTTCCTCATCAGATAAAATAACAGAGCAGTTTGCTGTTCCGCCTCTCATCTCAGGACCGTAAGAAGGAATCCAGCAAAGCTCAAGATCTGATCCCATTCCAGCATAAGCAAGAAGTTTTCCTAAGAACATTACTCCTTGTCCGCCAAATCCAGCAAGTATCACTTTATCCATCATAAGCTTTTTACCTCCTCAGTTACCTTTAATTCTCCAAGCTCATAAATAGGCATCATATTGTCTCTTAGCCACTGCATACTCTGCGCTGGAGAAAGTCCCCAGTTTGTAGGGCAAGTTGATAACACACTTACAAAAGCAAAGCCAAGACCAGCTTTTTGAACCATGAAGGCTTTTTTAATTGCTTTTTTTGCTATGTTTATGTTTTTAGGCGAATCTACAGAAACGGATGCAACATAAACAGCTCCTTCAAGATTTGCAATCAACTTAGGAAGATCTACAGGTGAACCTGTTAGAGCTTTATCTCTTCCAAATGGACTTGTAGATGTTTTCATCCCTTCTAAGGTTGTAGGAGCCATTTGTCCTCCAGTCATACCATAGATTGCATTGTTAACCATTATCG
>CAZFTH010000280.1:0-533 GCA_964521745.1 uncultured Peptostreptococcaceae bacterium | reverse complement strand
TTATCGAAGTTATATTTTCTCCTCTAGCAGCCGTATGGATTGCGTGCTGAGTTCCAATTGATGCTATATCTCCATCTCCTTGATATGTAAATACCATTTTATCAGGTAGAGATCTTTTTATTCCTGTACCAACTGCCTGAGCTCTACCATGAGCCGCCCCTACAAAATCACAGGTAAAGAAATTCTGACAAAAGCCTGCACATCCAACTGGTGATACTCCTATAGTTTCTTCTATTATATCTAGTTCTTCTAATGACTCAGCAATCAGTCTCATTATTATTCCATGGGTACAGCCTGGACAAAATTAAAAAGAAACGTCTGTAAGCCCTTTTGATCTTTTAAATATCTGCTTTTCCATAAACTATACCTCCTTATCTGAGTTTAAGTTAAATTTTGATTCCACAAATTCTAAAATTTCAAATTCTGTTGGAAGCATACCGCCTTGTCTTCTAAACAGATGAGTTTCTGGTTTGCATCTAACTGCAAGCTCTACATCTTCAATCATTTGCCCTGTATTAAGCTCTACAGTAACA